>JBEIMO010000084.1:0-8534 GCA_040378625.1 Verrucomicrobiia bacterium
AATATAGGAAAGATCAACACTTCCGTCCGCCTGCGGTGGAGTGGGAACGGCGATGAAAACAACGTCGGACTTGTCCACGCCCTCTTCCGTGCTGGTGGTGAAATGTAAACGCTTGGCAGCGACATTGCGGTGGATCAGTTCCTCCAAGCCTGGCTCGTAAATCGGAACTTTTCCTTGAACGAGCTGTTCGACTTTCTTCGCGTTGTTATCTACGCAAATGACATTGTGACCGACCTCGGCGAAGCAAGCTCCTGAGACGAGACCGACATATCCTGATCCAATAATGCAGAGTTTCATGTTTTTTGAGAGTGGTTTTTAAGGAACAGCGCCGGCAGGTTGTTGTTGAGTCGTGCTTTGGCTGAAATTCAAAGGCAAGGTAATCTGAGGCGCATCCTTGAGGGTCATCATCAACATAAATCCATATTGCGGATCCCCACCCTCACTTTCGCGAACCTCCGCACCAAAGGAAGCGATCCAACTGCTCAGATCACGATGGATAAAATACCGCTGATACTGCATGACCTTCGAAACATACTCATACTGCTCGTAGGCACTCACGCTCCAGTGGTCATTAACACGCCAGTAGGCATTGAAATTCAGCTGACTATTATCAGGGAAGTAGTCGTTATCTTGAATATAACGATGGCCAATCGAAAATTTGACATCCCGCGAGGGCATGAGGCTCAATGAGGTATTCACCTCCGTGAAACCCTGCTGCTCCAACGGCAGTTGCGAAGTAATCGCCAAAGAAGTCCAAGGAACTGGCGAAAATTGGAGCGCATTGAACAAATTGGAAATCGGAGCATCCGAGTAAGGATTCTCCATATTTGCATCCATAAACGTATTCAGTGAGAACCATTGATAAGTGGTGTTGTCACGCCGCGTTTGAAGACGTTGGGAAACGCCGAAACGCGTGATACTCCAAGAATCAATCGAATCGATGGCCGTGAATTGCGGAAATTCGATGGCAGGCAGAAGGCTTGTCTGGGTCACGCGGTCAAATTGATAAATTTTTTCAGGCGATGGACCCATGTTATTAACGCCCGAATAATTCACATAGGGTTCAACAACGTGACGAAGACCATCGAGACCGAACCAACGACTTTGAACCTGCTCGAAAGTCCGGGAAAATTTTGTGGAAACAGTGAGCCCATAATTAGCCACCGGACGGAAAATGGCTCCTTTTTTGTCCAAAGTGCCAGAAGGGGTGTTTATGATATCCGTGGCATTGCCCCCCGTGGCACCAGTGAACATGCCGCTTTTGCTATAAGCCGTGCCTCGAATGCCAACTTTCGGAGTCACAGAAAGCCAGTTAAAAACTTTTGTCGGAAGTGACCACTGATGGAATGTATCAAATCGTGTCGTGGAGTAGTCGGGGTATTCGACCTCACCAACTGACGGGAGGTTTGAAAAAGCTCTTCGCAGCGAAGCCACGCCGGTTTCGCCGTCATATTGAAGCGGAAGACCGAAAAACGATTGCTGTTTGAAATCAAAAACCAGCTCAGGCTTGCGCTCGGTGACATCCTGAAATTCATTAACTTGCCAACGCCCAATGAGACTAAGCGTATAATCCTCATCCCATTTCGTGAGTGACAGGGAATTGTCCGGTTGAGGATCCAATGCAAATTCCCGAAGGTAAAAATCTTCGAGAAAATTCGGATCGCTGAGAACGTTTAAATTTGCCGTTCCGTAAATATCGTCTGTTAAAAAGAGGCGTTGCTGGAAGGCCACGCGATAGCGATTAACCTTCTTTGTTTCAGGCAAACCTCCGGGAGATTCTTGCAACGTGAATTCCTTGGTCTCGGTAACATAATCCGATTTGAAAGTTCCATGACTACGATTGTCCTTGCCATATTTCATGTCCAGATCGAGGCCGAACGAAGGGGCAAATTTATCACGATGCTCGACGCGAGCGATGGCATTAACGCCTTCAACCACGGGGGCACCATATGAGGTTAGCAAGTATGGACCCCAACGCGAATCGTAGCCTGGCACGAATTGAAATGCGCTTTGCTGAAGATTGGAAAATAAATAAGGAAACCAAAAAACCGGTGTTTGACCGACATAAAGCGTCGCATTGGTCATGATCATCCGGTTGTCGCGATAGAATCGCATGGATCGGGGCTTTAGATGAAAATCAGGCTGCGACGAATCATGTGTTGTCATCACAGCATCCCGAATGTGAAATTCCTTCTGGGAAAGTGCACGAAAATTGAATGCGTGGAAATAAATCGGGTTCTGCTCTCCCGACGACTCCAACGAACGCATTTGTTTCGACTCCATATTGAAGATCGCACGCTGGGAGGTCATCACCCTATCCGGGCTGTAAAGGCGGATATTTCCTACCAGCAGGACGTCTCGGGTCTCGGGGTTGTATTCCGCATAGTCGCAGAAGATGCTGTATTTTCCGTAGTGGATTTGGACGTTGTCCTCAGCGATCGCGACCCCTTGTTCAAACCGGGTATTTCCATCCGCAGTGATTTCCACCGGAGAATCCCCAAAGTTCCCAAACTGTGCACGAACGCTTGGCAGCAAGGCCAGCAGGCAAAGACTAAAAAGGAACTTCCTCATGAAACGGCAAAACTAAATATTCCAACTCCGGATATCAAGGGTGGATTTGCTAGAATCGGGCATTAATGGATATCCCTGCGAAACATCACCTCCTGGGACGCCCAAGGGAGATTTCTAATCGCCGTATCCGTTGGGATTTTTGACGTGCCAGGCCCAAGCGCTCTCCACGATCGTCTGAATATTTTCAAACTTGGGCGTCCATCCTAAATCGCGGCGAATTTTATCGGAAGCGGCAATGAGACGAGGCGGATCACCCGCGCGGCGAGGTTTCTCAACGGCCTTGATGTCGCAACCCGTGACTTTTTTGCAGGCATCAATCACCTCCCGAACGGACGTTCCTCCGCCGGTGCCCAGATTGTAAAAATCACTCTTCTCGGACTTCAGGGCCAAAATATGAGCCTGCGCGAGGTCAAGGATGTGAATGTAATCCCGGATGCAGGTGCCATCCGGTGTGGGATAATCTGTGCCATAAATATCCACGGATTCACGCTGACCGAGGGCAACCTTAAGAATGTTAGGAATAAGGTGCGTCTCGATCCGGTGGTCCTCACCGAACGTTTCTGAAGCGCCAGCCGCATTGAAATATCGGAGAGCGGTGAAAGAGATTTTATGAATCTCGTGATACCAGCGAAGAATCGTCTCAAACATCAACTTTGATTCTCCATAAGGATTGATCGGCTTTTGTGGAAGCGTCTCATCGATCGGCATACGCTCAGGAATTCCAAAGGTTGCGCAAGTGGAGGAGAAGACGAATTTTTTTACCCCAAATTCCACCACCATATCGAGAAGGTTGATTCCCGAGGACACGTTGTTGCAAAAATATTTTGAAGGGTTTTGCATCGACTCGCCAACAAGAGCATTCGCAGCGAAATGCATAACGGCATCCGGCTTTACCTCACCAAAGACGTGCTGCAGCACACTTCGTTCGGCAAGATCTCCCTGGAAAAAATCTGCTCTGGGATCTAATGCCTTGGCGTGCCCCTCGGAAAGATTGTCAAAAACGGAAACTTCGTAGCCTTGGTTAAGAAGTTGCTCGACGCAAATACTGCCGATGTAGCCGGCGCCACCAGTCACAAGAATTTTTTTCATTCTGTGAAAAAATTATCCCACCACTGCGCGGACGGCAATCAATTCCCAAGCTCAACGCGGCGAGCGACGGTAAATCCAAATGCTCTGGAGGAGGCCGAAACTAAAAAGCGTGATCATCAGAAACGACCCGCCATAGCTAATCAAAGGCAATGGCAAACCGGTTATAGGAGTTAACGAAATCGTCATTCCAATGTTCATAAAAGTGTGGGTGAACAAAAGCAAAGTGATCCCCACAGCCAACAACCGACCGAGATCGTCCTCCGCCTGGAGTGCAATTATTAGCATAACCAAAAAAAGCAGCGTGAGTGCCGCCACCAGAATGACCGCTCCGAGGAAGCCGTGCTGCTCTCCCATCACGGAAAAAATGAAATCATTGTGAACGATAGTGGCCGGAAGAAAGCCCAGCGCATTTTGCGTGTTGGGGGCCTTGTAGCCTTTGCCGGAGAAACCGCCGGACCCAATGGCGATGAGCGATTGAGTGATATTCCATCCATCGCCTTGGGGATCAGCATCGGGATTCAGAAACGTCGTAATGCGCGAGTATTGGTAGGGTTTCAATCCGAAATGAACGACCAACGGGATTAAGGCCATTGCAATCACGAGCATTAAAATCAGCCATCTTTTAGGAATCCGTCCAACGAGCATCATTCCTAAAACAACCGGCACCCAGACAATGCAGGACCCTAAATCCGGTTGGATTAAAATCATCACCCAAGGGGCACCGACAATCGCGCCACAACAAAGAATCCGCAAAAATGCAGGCATCGTCCGCGTATTCGATAGAAACAACGCCACGGCCATGATCCCTGCAATAATGGCCAACTGAGAGGGCTGAAAACTCATTGGACCAAGGTCCAGCCAACTCCGCGCACCATACCTCTTGGCACCGATAAACATCGTCGCAACCAGTGTCACAATACTCAAAACATAGAGCGGTATGGCGCCAAAGCGGATCCATCGGTAGTCGATCATCGATACGACCAAAAACATCGGCAGACAGATTAAAAGCCAAGTGAACTGGGATTTTGCGAAGTGCTGATCACGCATCCAGGTTGCGCTATGAATCGCATAAATACCATATGCCAAAAGGCCACTCATGAGAGCCAAGAGAGGCCAGTTCATTCGAAGGAAATTCCTGAGAAAAGGATGCATCAGCCAAGAACCGGCACAGCGGCCAGCAGGGTTTTTGTATATTCGTGTTGTGGGTTGTTATAAATTTCTGCAGCCGGCGCGGACTCCACAATTTTTCCATGATGCATCACCAGCACATGGTCGCTGATGTGCTCCACGACCGCGAGATCATGCGCAATGAAAAGATAGGCTATTCCGAATTGCTCCTGCAAATCCTGCAGCAAATTGACGATCTGGGCTTGAACGCTGACGTCCAAAGCACTCACTGGTTCATCACAGACAATAAATCGCGGCTCGACTGCCAAGGCTCTTGCAATGCCGATACGCTGACGTTGTCCGCCGCTGAATTCATGCGGATAACGACGCATCATTTCTGCTTTAAGGCCGACCAGCTTTAATAATTCTGCCACACGATCCACGCGGTCAGATGATGTCATTTTCGGAAAATGAATCTCCAAAGCTTCGCCAACTATTTCGCCAATAGTGAAGCGCGGGTTTAGGGAACCAAAAGGATCCTGAAAAATCATCTGCATCTCGCGGCGGAGGGGACGGAATTCATTTTCGGCAAGCGGCAGAATTTCGCGCCCATCATACCTCACATTGCCAGAGGTGGCCGAAATAAGTTTCAGAATTGTGCGACCGACCGTTGTCTTTCCGCTGCCACTCTCGCCGACAAGTCCCACTGTCTGGCCTGCGCCAATTGTAAAGGAAACATCATCCACCGCACGAATCTCGCCGACCTTGCGGCGGAAAACACCGCCAACAACCGGAAACCAGGTGCAAAGATTTTTAACCTCCAACAAAGGCATGAATGGAGATTGCACGGAATGCGCAGGAAAGTCACCCGCGATCATTGATTGCGGGAAAAAGAAACCGGTTCACGGAGTCGTGAACCGGTTTTTGAAAAATAGAGAACCCTTTATTTAACAAGACCTGCAGAAGCAAGCGTCTTGTAAGCGCCATTTTTGGAGAGCGTTTTGAACGCCCGAGCGGTGGCTTTAACGGTTACAAATTTTTTCAACTCAGGAACCCAAACGCGTTTGGTTTTGAGATTTGGTTGAAAATAACGAGGAGTCACGGCTGTAACGTGCATGCCGATACCGCCTTTTTTCTTGGCGAGACCGCGACGATGGATTTTGGATCCGCGAACGGGCTTGGCCCCTGTGATGCTGCACTTTCTAGACATAAGATGGATGGGTGAGATTAGGTAAAGTTTTTGTCAGGTCAATACATTCCGTGTGGAATGCATGATTTTTTTATTTGGGGCAGAAGCGCCCTCTACTTGCGATACTTGTCTTTCTTTTTAAATTTCCCCTTCGGCTCGCTTCCCGCTTGATCGCGGCGTTCACCTTTTTCAGGAAACTCGGTTTTGACAAGCGTGATTCGGATCGGCCCGCTGTTGGTATCAATTTCGCGCGGCCCGTCGCGGAGCACATCAAGAAATTGTTTGGGGACCTGAGCGAAGGATTGTCCTGGCATAATATCAATGAGACCAACAGTCCGGACAGGCAGTCCCAGCGCCTCTTCCAGCAAAGCCATAATATCACGCGGAGTGATCTGTGTTTCCCTTCCTGCATCCAGACTCACCCACTGCATGCCTCGAGCCGGAGGCCGCAATCCGCGTGAGGGCATTTCAGGAGCTTCCTTGCGTTCTTTTTTGGAAGGTGGCGGCAATTCCTGCGAAGCCTTTGGTTCTGGTCCTGCCAACAATTCGAAGAGAGCTGCAGAGATGTCTGTTGAACTATAACCCTCCTCCATCAAGCGATCGACATTGGCTGTGGACAGATTGCCGCGATTGAGAATCTCCCGAATTTTTTCTAAATGCCCCTCCACGCGCCGCTCTTCGACTTCGCCCGCTGTTGGCAATGTGCCTCGACGGATTTTAGTGCGGGTGAAGCGTTCAATGAACTGAAGTTTGTAAATGTCGCGACCTGAGACAAACGTGACAGCCATTCCCTTGCGACCGGCGCGCCCAGTGCGGCCGATACGGTGAACGTAATCTTCGGCGTCATAGGGAAGATCGTAGTTCACCACGAGCTCCAATTCATCGACGTCGATGCCGCGCGCAGCGACGTCCGTGGCGACGAGAAATTCAAACTCTGCCTTTTTAAATTTGTTCATCACGCGGGTGCGCTGAGCCTGCGCAATGCCGCCGTGAAGCCGGTCTGCAGAGAATCCTTGAGCAATGAGATCGTCAGCCAACTCATCAACCATCCGCTGCGTGTTGCAAAAAATAATTCCCAACTTAAACGCGTGAAAGTCCACCATGCGCAGCAAGGCCTCAAATTTCATTCGTTGAGGAACCTCAAAATACCACTGCTCAATCGTCGGCACAGTGAGTTCCTTTTGCTCGATTTTTACTGACTTCGGCTCGTTCGAATGCCGTTCAATTAGATCTCGAATTTGCTTCGAAACCGTTGCCGAGAAGAAAACCGTCTGCCGTTCTTCAGGCGTTGATTGAAGGATTTTTTCAATGTCATCCCGGAATCCCATGTCCAACATCCGATCGGCCTCATCGAGAATAACCATCTTTACATTCGAAAGATCAAGAGTTCTCCGATCCATGTGATCCATCAACCGACCTGGCGTTCCAATCACGATTTGAACGCCCTTTTTCAATTCAAAAAGCTGACGGTCATACGAAGCACCACCATAGATTGGAACGGCATGGATTCCGCGTTTGTGGGCGGATAACTTGTGAACTTCATCCGCGACTTGCGTTGCGAGTTCTCGCGTTGGGCACAAAATCAGAACTTGCACAGAACGGTCACTCGCCTCGCAAAGCTCAATCGCGGGAATCGAAAAGGCCGCTGTTTTTCCTGAGCCAGTTTGTGACTGACCAACGACATCGTGACCTTCCAATAAAACCGGAATGGCGGCCGATTGGATCGGCGAGGCCTCTTCAAATCCCAAATCCCTAATCGCCTTTAATACCTCAGGCGACAGCCCTAATTCTTCAAAACTCTGCTTGTTCATCCATTATCCCTACACGCACCCGACACCAACGTCACGGGTTGTTTATTTTTTTCTACAAAACCTCCCAACACCAAATTTCCACAAGCGAAGGAAGACGCATCTTTCACAATCTTGCAATGACATCAGATTTTGTTATCAGTGCATGCAATGAATAATACTCCATCCCTCCGCCGATTTGCGTCCAACGCATCAGCATTTACTCTCATCGAATTGCTAGTGGTTATCTCCATCATTGCCATTCTCGCTTCGCTGGCATTTCCAGCCGTTGGAGGCGCCATGGATTCTGCAAAAAAGACGACAGCCAAAAATGCAGCCGTGCAGATCGCGAATGCTGTCGTGGCTTATGAGACGGAGTATGGAAAGTTGCCAACGAATTCAGGCGGTATAGTTAATTCAGCGTTCATGAATATTTTATCCGCCGCCGACTCTACAAACAATCCCCGAGGCATTGTTTTTTTAGAAGCTTCAGAATGGAAAAAAGGCAAAGGCGGAACGAATTCCGTTGGTTACTGTGATCCGTGGGACAGCACGAAAGCATTTGCGATCGCATTGGATACCGGATACAGCAACAGGGTCAACGTTTCAACAAACGGTGGAGATTCTGGAACTTATCAGATTATGAAAAAAGTTGGGGTTTGGAACCAAAACACCAACAGCAAATATCAGGTTCGTTCTTGGGACTAACCCTATTCTACCAGTTTTTAATCCACTGGTTTGTATTTGTTGATCCCCCCGTAGACCAGAGATCAAAAAAGTTAGTTCCTGAT
>JBEIMO010000085.1:0-8515 GCA_040378625.1 Verrucomicrobiia bacterium
AGCGCATCCGTTTTGAAGAACATCAGCCAAATGCTGCAACTCACCGGCGCCGCCGCTGGCAATGACCGGGATTTCCACCGCGCTGGAAACCGCCCGATTGAGCTCCAGATCATAGCCCACGCAAGTGCCATCGGCATCCATACTAGTAAGGAGAATTTCGCCAGCGCCGCGCTTGGCAGCCTCAACGACCCAATCGATGGCGTCGCGTTCCGTAGGCTTGCGACCGCCATGCGTATAGACCCGCCATTTCCCAGGACCATCACGTTTCGCATCCACCGCCACGACGACACACTGGGAGCCAAAAGCGTCAGCCGCTTCGTTGATCAATTCGGGTCGTTGGAGAGCTGAAGTATTCACGCTCACCTTATCGGCACCGGCGCGCAGCATGGTGTGAAAATCCGCTACAGCACGAATGCCTCCGCCAACGGTCAGTGGCATGAAACAAGCCTCTGCAGTGCGCTCCACAACGGAGACCATCGTCGCGCGTCCATCGCTGGAGGCCGTGATATCGAGGAACACGAGTTCGTCGGCTCCCTGACGGTCATAAGCCTTTGCGCACTCCACCGGGTCACCGGCATCGCGAAGATCGAGGAATTTGGTTCCTTTGACCACCCGTCCATTGGTTACGTCCAGACAGGGAATCACTCGTTTTGCTAACATTTCTCTATTCCTTGCCCTTGGAGCCTTCATAAATCGAGACTAAAATGATTGCCCCCTCACCATTTCGGTTTCTATTGTGATAGGCTTATTGTTCCGTGCTGCTTCGGGCCGAGGGAAACGTCCATGAAATTATTTAAAAAATTTAATACCTGCGCGTCACTGATGGCTTTCATCGGTGTGGCGGCGCTTGTATTGACCGGATGTGAAACCTCGGGCTCCTTATCCTCAAGCAAGAGAACCGGCCAGTTTCATACCGTCGTTATCGACGCCGGGCATGGCGGCCACGATAACGGAGCCAAAGCCAAGGCTGGGGAATTTGAAAAAAACCTCACCCTCGACACCACGCGTCGTCTTTCCAGTAAGCTCCGCGAAGCAGGCATCCATGTCGTGGAGACGCGAACCGGCGATTATTTTGTAACACTGGATGACCGCGTCAAATTTTCTAACAAAATCCGAGATTCGATTTTTGTGAGCGTTCACTACAACTGGGCCAAACGCGCCGCACCTCGCGGAATCGAAACCTTCTATCAGAACCCCAACTCGGAATCGCTGGCAGGCCGGATTCAAAACCAGCTCCTCAAAGTCTATTCGACACCCAACCGTGGAATTAAGACCCGTGGCCTCTATGTCCTGCGCAATAACCGACGCCCTGCAGTCCTCTGCGAACTCGGCTTCGTCTCAAATCCGGCCGAAAACAAAATCTTACAAGATCCCCAGCAACGCCAGCGCCTCGCCGAAGCCATCGCTAAGGCCATCATCGCCGAGAAACTCGCCAACGAATCCCTCTGATTCAGTATCCCACCTGCTCGATGCTGGAGCTTTTAAAAATGGCATTTCGGCTTTTCACTGTGCTTCATGTCGGATCGTTCGTTATTTTTGATTTTCTCTACGCCGGAAAGAGGTAAAATTCGGTTAATCACTTGAAAATCCTCCTCACTGGTATCTGTGGTTTTGCAGGGAGCGTCATCGCGCGCTCTCTTCTTTCGCAACGCAGCGGGATCAAGCTAATCGGTTTCGACAATCTTTCACGCAAGGGCAGCGAGACAAATCTTGAGCCACTTCGGCGGATTGGTTGCGACATCCGCATTGGTGACGTGCGGGATCAAGCGCTTCTGGCATCCTTGCCGGCGTGTGAGTGGATCATCGACTGCGCGGCGAATCCCAGTGTGCTTGCCGGCGTGGATGGAGGAACCAGCAGTCGCGAGTTGGTGGATCAAAATCTCTACGGAACCATCAATCTCCTCGAACTCTGTAAAAAGTGGAACGCCGGTTTTACTCTCCTTTCCACGAGCCGCGTCTATTCGATTGCGGCCATGGCTGCGCTTCCAATCGTCAAATCCCCCACCCGCTTTGAGATAAAACCTGAGGCACTCGGACACGGTTGGTCGGCAGCAGGAATAACCGAGGCATTTTCAACAACCCCTCCGATCAGCCTCTATGGGAGCACGAAACTTTGTTCCGAGTGGTTGGCTCTCGAATACGGCGAGGCCTTTGGATTTCCCGTCTGGATCAATCGCTGTGGAGTCCTGGCTGGGGCGGGACAATTTGGCAAAGCGGATCAAGGCATCTTCTCTTATTGGATTCACAGTTGGAAAGCCAACAGGCCGCTCAAATACATTGGATTTGGCGGCTCTGGGATGCAGGTCCGCGACTGCCTGCATCCTCGCGATCTCGCTCCCATCATCCTCCAACAAATCGATCATCGGGGCGGAGAAAAACCTCGGATTGTGAATTTAGCGGGAGGTCTTCCCAATGCCATGTCACTCAAAGAACTTTCTGCATGGTGCATGGCCCATGTCGGCCCGATCGCTCCAGAGAATGATCCTGCCACCATTTCCCAAAGCAATTCCGTGCGTCCTTTTGATATTCCCTGGGCGGTGCTGGATGCTTCGCTGGCAGAGAAATTCTGGGATTGGAAACCTACGACTTCCTTGGAATCGATTTTGAATGAAATCCATGACCACGCGACTTCAAATCCGCAGTGGTTGGATATGGTGACGCGTTGATTCAGTGTGGCAATTTCACCTTCGGCATTTGGAGAAGAATTTTCTGTGTCGGCCCTGAAATAGAGTTTTCCTCATTAGCGAGATTCAAGGAGTGCATGTGCTCTTCAAATAATGCGGCAACCTCAGAGCGTGTCATCTCATTAGTAGAATCAAGCAACTCCAACCTTTCACTATACTCGCGAAAATCGACCGTTACCTTGCCATCCGTAAGAAGCTGCATCAAAAAAACCAGCACGTGAGCATTCGAGTATCCAAGCTTCAGAATATACTCATCGATTTTTTCAGAGAGGGGCATTTCAGAAACAGAAATCACCTCACGCGGAACGGCTGTTAACGTTGTCTTTTTCTCCCGAATAAAGATTTTCTGAAACGATTTCATTTGATTCATGGGGCGCAAGAAATGATAACCAACATAGAATGCACAATTGAGGTTCTGTCAATTATGGCGAAAGGACCCAGTTTTTGTCGTGGAGGATAAATTGCCAACGGTCGCGGTATGTGCCGATTTCGCCAAACGCTTTGAGCCGGCCTGTTTTTTGAACCTGATCACGAATATCCCCTCGCAGATCCTTTTTGGGGCTGAAGATTTCGTAGTCGGCGTCATTTAAAGTCACCACAACAATCCCCTTGGAGTCAATTTTGGCAGGGAGATCGAGGCGAAAAACTTTGCCATCATAGGATCGATCTTGGAAATTTGTTCCAGCAGGTTCCTTGGCGGGGTCGATGGCCTGATCAAAGAGTTCGCTGACAGAACCAGCCATTACGGCGTCACCCGGTCCTTGGTTTGTGGTGCTGGGATTTATGAGAGGAATCCATTTAGTTTTGGCATTCTCAGTAGTGGTGCGGAACTTGGCGATAATGGGAAAGTGATCTGAAAATCCCCCAGGGCGACCGCCGCGTGACCAGCGAATCGGGCGTCCCTGGACATCGGCATTCATTCCTCGAATGCGGAGTGGCTTGAAGCTGTTGTCCTCATATTGAATACCGTTCGCATCATGGAGACCTTTGGAAATAAGAATGTGCATGAGCGTTCCCCATTCATTGCGAAAGATGTCGCTGCCGCGTTCCTCTGCGGGAAGTTCAAACCAAAGGTTGTAAAGATTCGCTTTGCCATCGCGGAGGGCGAGTTCATTGCCTTGGGAACCGAGAACATCAATAATGCCCGTGCGCTTCATTTCGGGATAACGGGCGTTCTGGTTGTAGTGGGAGTTGAAATCGCCGCAGAGAATCACATCAGCCGAAGGATCCTTCTTAAAAATCTCATCCAATCGAGCGCGAAGAGTAGCTGCATTTTCGAGGCGAGTCTGTTCGCTTATTGGGTCCCCTGCCCCGGATTTCCAATGATTCGCAAACACGCGGAGTGGATGGCCGTCAATATCCAGCGTGACTTCCAGAATCGCACGGGCATTAGGAGTTGGGATTGTGCGAACTTCTTTAATCGGGAAGCGTGAAAAAATAACGCAGTGAACAGAGAGAGGGCGACCATCCGCATAGTTGCCGGGTTTTTCTTCAGTCTGGGCAATGTGATATCCTTTGAGACCAGCATCCTCACAAGCTTTGAGAAGCCACATTTCAGCTGGCACGCCAGCAAGTTCAGGAGATAGCGGAGAGCGAAAGTCACGAAGCTTGGTGTTTTTTAGCGAATCCAACCAAGCGCGAGGATCTTTGACAGTAGATGCTGGGGTTTGATCGATTTCGAATTCGTTAAAAACAGCAATGTCCGGACCTGCGCCGTTTTCGATAAAAGCTAATACCTTGGCGATATTAGAGGCTTTCACCGCAAGATGATTGGGCGTGTAGCGCTCGGGTTTGTAGTCCTCGTAATTTGCGACGCCATCCAAATCGAAAAGATTCTCGACGTTATAGGAAACAAGAGTGAACGATCGCGCGCTGAGCGGAACATTGGAGACAAAAAGAACAACAAGAAGAGCAGTGAAAAGTCGTTTCATAAGACAATGCGCAACACTCCGTCTCACTCGAACAGGGGACAAAATGTTTTCTGTGACGAAATCAGCAGAAAGATTTTAAACGCTGTATTGAAGTGCCATCGAACGCGCAATCGAGGCGATTCGCTCACAGAGGGAGTGCGGTTCCAAAACCTTGGCATGATTTCCCCAGCCCAAGATCCAATTTTCGAGATCCGGAGCGAGACCGACTTCGAGGGTCAACTCTGCACCGCCTGAAGCAATAGGACGGAGTTTTTGAGATTTGTGCCAGACCCGCTCCGCTGCCAAACGAGCGGCAAAGGCATCCAAACGAATGACCACACGACTCGGTTTCGGAGCCTCAAATGCGGAGAAACTGCCATCCATCATATCCGCAATGGAAAAATCTGCAGGGCGCTTGAAGTGGGTTTTTAAAAGTTTGGGATCGGTCAAGCGCGTGAGAGCAAACGTGCGAAGGCTTGCGCGGACGAGATCGCGGCCCACGAGATACCACTGATTATTGATACAACCGAGGTGATAGGGCTCGACGCGACGGCGCTCGGATTTTGAGCTGTTGAGTTTATGATAATCAAATTCCACGGTGACCTGATCCATCACCGCCTTGGAAAGGATATCGAAAATTTTCAGATCCTGAATTGCTGCCCCAACAGGACGAAAGGAAATCGCCTCACTGACTTCCTGCATTGAGAAAAGCCCCTCTTGGCCCATGCTGGAGGACATTTTCTCGAAGGCGGATTTGATCGGTTTCTCGAAAGCGGTTCCTTTGTATTGTTCGAGACTCTTCTGAGCCACGAGAAGAGCGATGAGTTCGCCCTCCGACATGCTGACTGGTGGAAAGGAAGATACGGGTTTCGTGTAGTAAAAGCCCCGGTGGTTTCCATTGTAGTCAATCGGCAACATCATCTGATCCCGCATGAAATCGAGATCCCGCTGGGCAGTCTTGTAGGAAACTTCAAACTCCGTCGCGATGGTTGTGCAATTCGGATAGCCTTCGTGGGCCAGCATCTCGTGAATTTTTAACATCCGCGCGAGTGGCGGACGGGAACGCCGCATTAAAGGCAAATCGTTTGAGGCGGCAGGCGTCTTTTGAGAAGGCTTGGATGTTTTAACCTTGGGGGAATCGGACTCAGATAGATGAAAGTCTTGGTTCATAGTCGTGGAAGAACCGGTTTTATAGCATCAATCTTTTTTGTTCTGCGGCAGCTTGGCAGATGGCGACGGAGAAACCTTCACGCCAACAGCGTGCTTGTAAACAATCTGCCCTCCATAGTGACCGGTTTGAACGACTTGATAAGCGGTAATTAAGGCCCCCACTGCGGTGATGCCTGCAAGAATGCGGCGCAGCAACGGAATCTTTGTGGCAAACAAAGCCACAACAGCAATTAGCGACGTGACAACCGCGAGGTTGCGTGTGCGCTCAGCGGCATGCTCGTGAAGTTCGAGGAGATCATGAGCTTGGCCGACAATTTTACCCGCATCATGTTCGGCGCGTTCGCCGGTTTCCACAGCAACGATGGCGCCTGCTGCCCCAAGAACGAGAATCAGTGCGGTAGGCAAGGCCCAGTGACGAAAAATGACGGCGAGGAAGGATAACAACGCTCCCACGAGCAAGAGAGCGATCGGAAAGTGAACAACTGCTGGATGCAATGGATCGGGGATCGAAAACATCCAGCAGCTATAAGCAGGTTAAGGGAATCCGACAAGCTACTTGAGCTTGGCCATAAACATGCAAGGTTCGCCTTGAGCGTTCACAATGCTCATTTTGTAAGATGGTCCCCATCCTTTGCCGGTTGGGTTGTTCCAAATTACTTTGTAGTCTTTTTTGCAATCGGGGCAGTGGTGCATTTTGCCGCTTTCGCAAAGTTCCATCGCCTGCTTTTTGTCCTTAATGTCAATCAGCATGACGGAGCTAGAACTTTTGCAAACAAGGACGACTTTTTCTCCCGGCTTGAGTTGCTCGAAGTCGGACTTCTTATTGAGGTTCTGCAATGCCGCCGCCGTGTAGGGCATTCCCTCTTTCCAAGAAGGTAACGCATGGGCGTTGGCAGACATAACGACAAGTGAAGCCAGAACGGCGAGTGTTTTTAGGATGGTTTTCATAGAAATCCACTTTTAAATCATTCGCTCGATTTGATCTATGGGGTCTTACCCGCAGAATGAGATTTTAAGCGGTATTTCGCTTGATCGCATGCATTCCCTGCGTTTCGTGACTGCATGAAAATATTTCCTGCGGTTCCATCGCATCCCCTAAAAATGAAATCCGATTTTTCTCGATGAACGGAACAATTCTCTGGCCAGGAAGACCAACTCCGTTAGGTGCGACACGTAATGGCGAAGGAGTTAATTTTGCGATCTTCTCGGAAAATGCAACGCGGGTGGATTTGTGTCTCTTTGATTCCCCCGATGCCGAGCAGGAGAGCCTGCATCTCCCATTGCCTGAAAAAACGGATCAGGTCTGGCATGGATACCTTCCTGGTGGAAAGGCAGGCCAGATCTACGGCTACAGGGTTCATGGCCCCGACGAACCTGAGTCTGGACAACGCTTTAATCCCCAAAAAATTCTTCTCGATCCCTACGCCAAATCGATAGCGAGAGGCTTGAAATATGATGACTCCATTGATGATCCATGGAGGGACAGCTCGGCATTTGCTCCTCTAGCCAGAGTGCATGATCCCGGATTTGAGTGGAATGGCACATCCTCGCCGCGGACGCCATGGCACAACACGGTTGTTTATGAAGTGCACGTAAAAGGATTCACCAAATCCCACCCCGATGTGCCTGCAAACTTACGCGGCACGTATGCCGGACTTGGCTCGGAGCCAGCCATCAAGCACCTGAGAAGCTTGGGTGTGACGGCGGTTGAGCTCATGCCGGTTCATTTTCACATTGATGATCGAATCCTCATCCAGCGCGGACTGACCAACTACTGGGGCTATAACACGCTGGGATTCTTTGCGCCGGAGATTTCCTATTGTTCCAGTGGCGCGGAGAATGCCGTTTTTGAATTTAAACAAATGGTCAAATCCCTGCACGCCGCAGGAATCGAGGTCATTTTGGATGTGGTTTACAATCACACAGCAGAGGGTGATCACAACGGCCCGATGCTTTCTCTGCGTGGAATCGACAATGCCAGTTACTACCGCCTCGCCAACGACCGGAGCCGCTACATTGATTTCACGGGGTGTGGAAATTCGCTAAACGTTGCCCATCCGCGCGTCCTCCAATTGATCATGGATTCCCTGCGCCACTGGGTTCTTGAAATGCATATCGATGGATTTCGTTTTGATCTGGCCAGCGCGATGGCGAGGGAATTATGGGAGGTCGATCGCCTTGGGGCCTTTTTCGATATCATTCATCAAGATCCCGTGTTGTCTCAAGTGAAGCTCATTGCTGAACCATGGGACTTGGGACCCAATGGATATCAGGTCGGAAACTTTCCTGTGCTTTGGACCGAGTGGAATGGAAAATACCGCGATTGCGTGAGGAGGTTCTGGAAGGGAGATGGCGGCACGGTTGGCGAACTGGCCTCTCGCCTCTCGGGGAGCAGCGATCTTTACCGCCACAATGGACGCCGTCCTCGGGCGAGCCTCAATTTTATTACCTGCCACGATGGGTTCACTTTGGCAGACCTCGTTAGCTACGAGCATAAACACAATGAATCAAACGCGGACAACAATCGGGATGGAACGGATTTTAATGATAGCTGGAACTGCGGAGAGGAAGGGCACACGGAGAATCTACAAATTCAAAGCCTGAGGGAGCGTCAGCGCCGCAACTTTTTCGCCACACTTATTCTCTCGCAGGGCGTTCCCATGATTCTTGCCGGCGATGAAATCGGACGGACGCAATTGGGAAACAATAATGCCTTCTGCCACGATTCTCCGGTTTCTTGGTTGGATTGGA
>JBEIMO010000086.1:0-8437 GCA_040378625.1 Verrucomicrobiia bacterium
CCCGCTGTTCGGAAATCCTCCTCACTCACGTCTCCTTAGACGTTGAAGGTGACACATGGTTCCCCGAATTTGAAAACACCTTCGACGCAGGCGAAGTCCTCGAAACCGGCCCCCATTACGAAATCCGCCGTCACCGCCGCCTGGCCTGATTCAACCCAAATCCGGCGATTGAACCCCGATGCGGCTGATCGAAATGCCCCCATTCTTTTATCTTCTCGTCTTTGCTTCGCGGGAGGAATTAATGATGACCATGCGACGGGGTGATGACTCACTTCGCCATAACAAACTAGCGAAAATCGGTTGTCTTTTGATAAAATCGATTATGTTTGCGCCATGGTTCCGTTACTAATTTTTGCAGGCACTTTTATCCTTTCGTTATGGGCTTCGCATCGCGTTAAAAGTGTTTATCGGCGCTCTGCGCAGGTGGAGTCTGTATGCGGACTCACGGGGGAGCAGGCGGCCCGAAAAGTTATGGAGGATGCCGGGATTCACGATGTTGAAATCCATGCTCAAGAGGGAGAACTTACAAACCACTACGATCCTGCCCACAAACGTCTCGTTTTGAGCACAGATAATTACTACGGAAAATCCATCTCGGCTCTGGCGGTTTCGGCACATGAGGCCGGCCACGCGATCCAGCATGCACGAGCCTATGCGCCGCTCAACCTTCGCATGGCTGCTGTGGGAGCCACGCAGATCGCGAGTCAACTGGTGATGTGGTTGCCAATGATCGGTCTTTTTACCGGGTTCATCCGCCCGTATCCAGCGATGGTTATTATGGCTGCCGGTTGGGGCGTTATCATGTTGTTCAATCTGGTGACGCTTCCCGTTGAATTCGATGCCTCCAACCGTGCCCGCGCGGCGCTACGACACTCGGGAATCCTGTCCACATCGGATGAAGAAGCCGGCATCGGCCGCGTGCTCAATGCCGCCGCACTCACCTACGTTGCGGCATTCCTGACATCGCTCGCCTACTTCCTTTGGCACTTGCTGCCACTCCTGACCGGGCGCCGAAGCGACGACTAATCCCTGATTTTGGACAGAATTAACAAAATTGACAGAAGGCTGGCTGCGCAAATTGCGCTTAGATCTACCGGCAACAGACTCAACTCCCATTCTTCGACGGAGTGATTACTGAGCTTCGCCTCCGGCAATTCCGATGCTTCGATTCACTGGATGTTTTTCCTGGGCCTCGCCGCACCTACATCGTTGGTCGCAACGCTCAGGGAAAAACATCGATCCTCGAAGCAGTTTGCATGCTTCTGCGGCTTCAATCCCCACGCACTTCGACAACGACAGAACTCATCCAGTCCGGAACAAGCGCATTTTCCATGGAGGGGATTTTTTCGGGAACACGCTTAACTTGCCGCTACTCCATCGAAGGTCGGGAGATTTTTTTGGATTCCAAAGCGCAGACAAAATCCGACGACTTCCTTTCGATTGGCCGTGTGACTTGGTTTGCCAATACCGACTTGGAGCTCGTTCGGGGCAGCGGCTCGAACCGTCGGCGGTATCTGGATTTTCTCGGTGTTCAATCCCTCCCCGGCTACCGCAAAACTTTGCGCGATTATGAAAAGGCGCTACGATCCCGCAATGCCCTGCTCAAGGAAGGACGTCCGCGCCGAGAAATTGCAGCATTTGATCGACCCTTGATAGAATCCGGAAACTTCCTCCTTTCTGCACGAGCAACCCTTTGCCGAAATCTCGCCCCACTCGCGCAAGATGCCTGCCGCGAGATTAGCGATCAGGCCGACCAACTCGAAATCCATTACAAACCGGGATCCGCTGATTCGTTTTTAGAAAGTCTGGCGGCCTCTCAGCTTGAGGAAACGCGATTACGCCAAACGCTTTGCGGCCCACACCGGGATGACATCGAAATAACTCTCAATGGTCTCAAAGCCTCCGCCTTCGCCTCGGAAGGCCAGCAGCGCAGCATCGCTCTGTCACTAAAAATTGCGCAAGCCCGAGAGATCGAATCCGTCCACCAATCCCCTCCCCTGCTCCTTTTGGACGACATTTTTGGCGAACTCGACACCAACCGCCGGAACCTCCTTCTACAAGCCCTCCCTCAAAACACGCAGACATTGATCACAACGACGTTCCTTGATTGGGCCAACGATACAAGTGGAGACACGATCCTCCATCTTGCGGATGGAAAATTAGAAGTTCATGCGCCCGCAGCGTGAGAATCGCAGTCTCACGCCACATTAAAAAACCGACCTACTCCGTGATGATGTCTTTGTAGGTTTTTCCAGATGGAATCATCGGGAGCACGTGTTCCGTGAAAGGAACCTCGACGTCCAGCATGTAAACTTCCTTGGAATCCAACATGCGCTTCATCGCGGCAGGGAGGTCTTTTTTGTGAACCACGCGTTCGCAAGTGACCCCGAAGCCTTTGGCGATTTGGGTGTAATCGGGATAAACACGGTCGAGATCGCGAGGATCGCCGAGGAAGGTATGTCCACGATTTCCACCATGGAAGCGGTCTTCCCACTGAACCACCATGCCGAGGTGCTGGTTGTTTAAAATAATAGCTTTTGCAGCGATGCCTTCGATGTGCGCGGTAGCCAACTCCTGAACGTTCATCAGGAAGGATCCGTCACCATCGATGTCAACGACCTGTTTGTTGGGTTGGCCGACTTTCGCACCCATCGCGGCGGGATATCCGAAGCCCATGGATCCGAGACCTGCGGAGGTCACAAGACGACGAGGAGCGTCGAAGTTGTAGAATTGAGCTGCCCACATTTGGTGCTGACCGACACCGGTTGTGATGATGGCTTCGCCTTTGGTCATTTCGCAGAGGAGCTGGATGACATGCTGTGGTTGGATGACGTCGTCGGTGTCCTTGAATGAAAGCGGGTGAGCTTTTTTCCAAGCATCGATTTGTTTATACCAGTTCGCGTAACGCGAGAAATTCTTGTTGGTGCGCTTGTAGCCAGCCTGGTCGAGAAGCTTGTTGAGGCGAGTGAGTGCGTATTTGAGATCGCTGAGAATCGGGAGGCAAACCGTCTTGTTCTTGTTGATCTCGGAATTATCGATGTCGATGTGGACGATCTTGCCGTGTTCGCAGAATTTTTCGACTTTGCCGGTCACGCGGTCGTCAAAACGAACGCCGATGGCCAAGAGGAGGTCAGCTTCGTTCACCGCATTGTTGGCGTAAACGGTGCCGTGCATGCCGAGCCATTTGAGTGACAACGAGTGGGTCTCAGGGAAACATCCGATACCCATGAGCGTGGTCGCAACGGGAATCTGCGTGCGTTCGGCAAATTCCAGCAACTCGGCCGAAGCTTCACCGGAGATGACGCCGCCGCCGCAATAGATCATCGGGGCCTTCGCGTCCGCCAGCATACCGATCAACTCGTTGAGAGCCACATCGTCCGCCTTACGCTCGGGCTTGTAGCCGCGCAGGTTGATTGTTTTGGGGAAAATCGGCTGCGTCGTCTGGTTCTGGATGTTTTTCGGGATATCGATCAGAACTGGACCGGGACGACCGGACGATGCGATGTAGAAAGCCTCTTTAACGATGCGAGGAAGTTCGTTGATATCCCAAACGAGGTAACTGTGCTTGACCATCGGCAGGGTCATTCCAAAAACGTCGGTCTCTTGGAATGCACCGCGACCGATCATTTCCTGAGGCACCTGACCGGTGATCGCCACAAGAGGAATCGAATCCATGAACGCATCGGCAATACCGGTAACAAGGTTGGTCGCACCAGGACCGGATGTCGCCATGCAAACGCCGACTTTACCAGTGACGCGGGCATATCCCTCTGCGGCAAAGATGCCGCCTTGTTCGTGGCGAGGCAGGATCGTGCGGATTTTTTTAGTCTTGGTGAGAGCCTGATGAATTGGCATCGAGCATCCACCGGGGTAGGCGAAAATGACATCCACGCCCTCGCGTTCTAGGCATTCGACAAGGATTTCCGCTCCGTTCATGACTTTACCCCGTTCAGGAGTTGATGCGGATTTCGTTGCGGCGGATTTTTTGGTCTTCATAAGGCTGTGAGAAAAATAGTCTGTTACGCTAAGATGTCGTGCAGCAGTTTGGCGAGTCCAAAATAACAAGTTAACGTGCAAATATCGGCCAACGCGAGCGTGAGCGGTCCAGCCGCAATTTTAGGATCCAAGCGGAGGAACCGCGAAAGCGAAGGAATCAAGACCCCCAGCAAACAGGCGGTCACCATCGCAAAGAAGATGCTCAGGCCGACGGAAGCTGCGGCAAGGGAATCATGGTGCCAAGACAGCACAATGCCGCCAACGAGCGCTCCACAGGCAGCTCCGAGAAGGATGGCGGTAAGAAATTCCTTACGCAAGGCCTGAATTAGCCAAGCCAACGTGGGTTTGGTGCGGTGCATGACTTGAAGGGTCACGGCGAGGGATTGCGCGCTCACGCTTTCGCCTAGTCCCAGCACGAGAGTGAGAAAAAACGCGAGCAGGATTTGCTGTTCCAAGGTTTCGGAAAATGCGCCCGCCAGAAGGGCACAAACGGTGCCGCCGAAGATGGTCGCAATAAGCCACGGGAAGCGCAGCATAAAGGCCTTTGCCGGCGAGGCACTGCGAAGCTGGGAGGCACGGACACCGAGGGATTGGAAGATATCATCCATCCGCTCGTGCTCTGCCAGATCAAGAACCTCCTCGGTAAAAACACCCACGTCCAGAACGCCGAGAATCCGTCGGTTTTCATCCACCACAGGAAACGCGAGAAATTTATGGAGCACAAAAAATTCACAGGCCTCGAGGAGCGTTGCCTTTTGAGGAATCGCCAACACATTTTTAATCATGCATTCGCTCACGGGGCGTTCGATTGGCTCTGTCAGCAAACGACGCGCAGGCAAAACCCCTTTCAGCACGTTGTCTTGGCCGGTCACATAGAAATAGATGATCTTTTCCTTCAACCCGCTCGCACGGATGGAGTCCAGCGCTTGGCCGATGGAAAGGCCCGCATCAAGAGTCGGAAAATCACTCGAACAAAACTCGAGCACTGGACGTTGCATCTCATGGGACGGAAGCATGGGAGTGAAATAAACGAATGAAGCGAAACTGGCAAACCAAGGGAAGCGGAGGTCAATGCCTTACTTTGCGTTCATTGATCGTTGTAACCATCAAAACCCAGAAACAGGAAATCAGCACTGCCACAGGAAACTGTAAGAGTGACGGCATGGAATAAACCACCGCCACGCCGGGAATCCAAATACACCAGCCTGCCACTTGGATCGGAAGAACTTTATTTGTCAGGAAATCCCAACGGAGAACGGTTTCAAGCCCTTCGCGGGAGAAACGAAAATCACGAAGCGTGAAATAGGCAGCAACCACAGGATTCGCAAAAAGCGGACTGTAGAGAAATTGATCCACGCAGACTTTTAAAACGACAGTTTGCCAAGAATTACCCGCACCCAGCCAAACGCTGAGGCTACGGTAAAAGAAATCCACTACCATACCCATCACGCCCCAGAGCGGCGCCGAGGTCGCGAACATCCATACATTGCGGCGTTGAGGGATGCCTTTTTGGAAAAAAATAATTTTCAACAACTCGGGGAGCAATCCCCCGGAGACAGAGTAGGAAAGAAAGGCGAAGGCATAGCCCATTTGCTCGCGCAGATTTGCAACATGGAAAAGAAAAGCGCGGGTTCCGTCATGCAAAAGATAAAGCGCAATGAACATCGCCATCATAACCTGAAGCAGAAGCCCCGGCAGCAGGTTTTCTTTGGCCGCATTCAGTCCCGCCCCAAAGGCCGCGCGGAGTGTCAAATCTCCTCCCCTTCGAGAAAGAGACGACCAGCCTGCCTGCGGGCATGCATGTTTCCGGGCAGGCTGATTTTGGCCGGGCCATTTTTGGTATCCAGCAAAGCGAGAACACGCTGGGTTTCCTGAAATCCAGCTTCCGGCACGCCCCGCTCGCGCAACCAGCGCAGAACCGTGCGTGCACACAGTGCAGGGTGCATAGCACGCAGATCCGCGCAGGAAAGTTCTGCCCCGACATCTAGAATAAGTGAGTTCATCCAATCCTCTTCGCTACGCAAAATCTGCGAGGCACGAAGGATGGCCTGACGAAAGGAGGCTCCCATTGCCTTCTCGATAGTCGGAATGACATCGAGCCGGAGTTTGTTACGTGTGTGGAGCGTCTCCGCATTCGACGAATCCTCGCGAAATGCGATGCGGTGTTTTTTTTGATAGGCGATGATCTCCTTGCGAGTGACACCAAGAAGCGGCCGATGAATCTCGAGTTTATCGAGATGGGACACCGGTTTGATGCCTCCCAGACCAGCTGCGCCGCTACCTCGGAGAAAATTGAAAAGACAGGTCTCTATCTGATCGTCTGCGTGATGCGCGAGAATCAGACGCTGACAGCAATGGCGTGAGGCACACTCCTGAAAAAAAGAATAACGCAATTCGCGGGCGGCTAACTCGAGGGATTTTTTTTGAGAGGCCGCGTAATCGTTCGTCCTCGCCCGAGCGGTTTCCAGTGCCAGGCCCATCTTGACCGAGACCCGCTTCACCAAGCGCGCATCTGCCAGCGAGCTAGAGCCGCGCAGCGAGTGATCCAAGTGACAGACGACCAAATGACGAAATCCCAATTGGGAAAGCGCATGCAGAAGAACCATTGAATCCCTGCCGCCTGAAACGCCAACAAGATATTTTTTATCGCGCGACCATCCGCTCAACGCCTCACTCAAGCGTTCAAGCAACGGATCAACCGAGGGATTAATTGGAGATTTTTTCGGCACCGAAATAGGGCTGAAGAGCTGCCGGCAAATGAATGGAGCCATCAGGCTGTTGGCCATTTTCAATCAAAGCCACGTAGAGACGTGCCAGAGCGGTTCCTGAGCCATTGAGCGTGTGGCAGAATCGGTTTTTACCATCCTCGGCCTTGTAGCGAAGGTTCATACGGCGGGCCTGAAAATCCTCAAAATTCGAGCAGCTGGAGACTTCGAGATAGGCATTCTGACCCGGAGCCCAGACCTCAATGTCGTAGGTTTTTGCAGAACCAAATCCCATATCCCCCGTGCAGAGTTCAATGACCCGGTAATGGAGCCCGAGCAACTGCAGAACGCGTTCCGCATTGGCGGTAAGGGATTCCAATTCAGCACGTGATTGCTCCGGCGCGCAGATTTTGACCAATTCCACTTTATCGAATTGGTGCATACGGATGAGCCCGCGGGTCTCGCGTCCGGCGGAACCTGCTTCGCGGCGGAAGCAAGGCGTGTAGGCCGCGTATTGGATCGGGAACTGTGTGGAGGAAACGATTTCCTCACGGTGGAGATTCGTCACCGGCACCTCGGCGGTCGGCACAAGAAAAAGCCCTCCCTCCTCGACGCCATACATGTCCTCTTCGAACTTTGGCAACTGACCGGTGCCGACCATGCATTCCCGCTTCACCAAAAACGGAGGGCTCACTTCGGTGTAAGCGTGCTCGCGCGTGTGAAGATCGAGAAGAAAATTTAAAATAGCCCTCTCCAGACGAGCTCCAGCGCCTGTGTAGACAACAAACCCACTGCCGCTGATCTTCGTGCCGCGATCTGGATCAATGAGCCCCAAACCTTCCGCAAGGGTGACGTGATCCTTTGCGTTGGCGATCGAAGGTTTTTCTCCAAAAGTGCGCACAACCGGATTGTCAGCGGCATCGCGCCCCACTGGCACTTCGGCTTGCGGGAGATTCGGAAGAATGAGGAGCAACGCTGTCTGATCTTCGGAAAGTTTCTCCGCCTCGGCAGAAAGATTCTGCATCGTAATAGCGTGAGATTTTACCTCCTCCTCGAGAGCAGCGGTGTCCTGTTTTTGGGAACGGAGCTTACCGATTTCCTTGCTGAGGCGATTGCGCTCTCCCTGCAGGGATTGAAGTTTTGTCTCGGAAGCACGGCGCTGGGCATCAATCGCCAGAATGGCATCTATCGTTTCGGAATAGTCGCCGGAACGCGAAGCGAGGCGCGTCTTAACGAGTTCAGGTTGTTCGCGGAGTAATCGAATATCGAGCATGGATTGGACAGAATGAATAAAATGAGCAGAATGAAGGAAACTCATTTTAAGTAACAATGTCAGCGCAATTCCGCGATTACTATCAAACACTAGGCGTCTCCAAATCAGCCACTGCTGCTGAAATTAAATCCTCCTTCCGCAAACTCGCACGTCAATACCACCCCGACACCGCCAAGGACAAAAAGGTCGCCGAAGAAAAATTTAAGGAAATCAACGAGGCCTACGAAGTTCTCGGCGATGCCGAAAAACGCAAACGCTACGATGAATTCGGCGCCAACTGGCAGCACGGGGGTGCCCCGCGTGGCGGACATCCAGGCAACGGCTTCCGCACTCAACGCTCCGCCGGCGGCCAGGAAGAGGATTTTGAATTTGGCGGCACCGGGTTCAGCGACTTTTTTGAACAGATGTTTGGCGGTCGCCGATCCGGTGGACGCGCAGGATTTGCGGAAGCGCCCCAGCGCGG
>JBEIMO010000087.1:0-8423 GCA_040378625.1 Verrucomicrobiia bacterium
AATCAAACGCGCGGGAAACTCAAAGGATTTGGCTTTAGGGAAAAATTCCACGGCAACTTCGTCATCCACCGAAGCAATAGCCATAATCAGCGAACGCCCGTTTTCCTCGAGAATCGGGATACCTGTCACTTCAGCCCCTTTGCGCAAGAGGTGGCGACTGGACAACTCCAACTCCGCAAGCTCAGAGGGTTTGCCATGAGGGGAAATCCACAAGGGCAACACCAGAAGACTTCGAGTCGGCAACGCAAGAACCAGATGAGGCGAAGAGGCCAAGGATTTAGCAGAAACCTCCAATTCCTTATAGGGGTCACCCTTCAGGGGATATTTCCAAAACTCCCACCCCTCGGGCCCGGGGCGCAGAACACAGTCCGGAACAACTTTCTTCATCGTTCCTCCCAACTCATAATTTGACCCACGGAACCGGAGTTGTTGATGACTGTGATTTTATGGGAAACCCCGCCACACCAGCCAGTGCTTTCAATCCGACGCAGGTCACCGGACACATCAAAAAACTGCTCCAATGCGGCACGCTGACGGGAATTAGCCCCAAGAAAATCGGCGACGGCCGCGATGGATTCGAGCTTTTTGTCATCATCCGTCCCCTCAATACCATCCAACCCAGAGCGAACCTCAACCAGTGATTGGCACTGCATAGGTGTAAGTTCAGCAAGTTCTGTGAGCGTAGATGGTGAAGCATATTGGATGCTGACTTTTCCACTATACCAGATTGTGAAAGTGTTGCGCCAGTCCTCCTTTGCCGCCAGCAAGGGACCCAAATTCATCACCGCCTCCATTTCCCGGATATGCTTCAGCGGGCGATTGGGCGGGAATCCGGGTCGACCGGCACGTTCATACTCACCACGCTCCGCACCCTTTAGGGACAAAAAATCATCCGCATCGATCCAATCCTTGAGTCCATCGATGGCTGCATCACTCGCCGTGAGGTCCGCTCCCCATGAGGCAAAAAGACGGGTAAAAATAGCGCGGTTGTCCTGCTGAATCCAAAAATTTGGATTAATTTTTGCGGCTTCGTTGGAGATTTTTACTTCAAACCCTTCGGATTGACGGGCCCCATGATTGAGCAGTGGATCGCCCTGTTTAACGACCGGATTCATTCCCATCGCCACGCCTGACAATGCCATTTGGCGGGCTACGAATTTTTTTTCTGCGAGAACTTCCGCATCCAACCAACTGTGAACAGCACCACCGACCAAAACCACCAACCCTGCAATAAATGCGATACACCAGAGAACAAGGGGCAGAGCGGCTGCGCGAATTTTATTTGGGCGTTCCATTATTCGGCGTCGGAGTAGGTTGAGCTGGTGAAGGGACTGGGGTCGATTCCGCAGGACGCGCCAGGGGAGGAATCCAAAAATGCACATCAATCGGCGAACCCGGCAATTCCAGATATTCAAATTGCAAACGGACAGCCTGAGGGCGTCCGGTGCCTTGTGGCCATTCTTCTTTCCACTCCCCCGCGTTGAAAAACGACCAACGGACACGCTCGACTTTTGGCAGCAAAGGAATCCAAGCGCCTTGTGACATAAAGCGGTCCGCCTCGATTCCCTGAACATTTCCCGGAACAAGCAAAATGGAAAATGTGCGCGTTCCATCCGCCTTCGGCCGCGCAGCAAGGATCAACGAACCTCCACCCAAACTCGGCATCCCGAAAACGCCTGTCGCTTCTTCAAAAACCACTTCGGGAATTGGCGCGCCGGACTGAGATTTTACCATCCTCAAAGAAACCGCGCCATCCGCCGGCAAACTCAAAAAAGCATCGCGCGTAACTCCCAAAAATGCCTCAAGCCGACGGACACCCGATTGAGCAGCAAATGTCGCCTTGGTTGTTTCCAAGGCCGCAGAGGAGATCGAATAAACAGCCCCGCTGATCAATCCCAGAATCATGAGGGCCATGATGACTTCGAATAACGTGAATCCAGCCTTTGAAGGAAGAGCACGATTTTTCATGGCCGATACATCAAAATCTCCGCGCTCTCTTTACCGGCATTTCGTCCGTAATCGGCAGTGACCTTCAATTTCCACATTCCGGGAAGAATGGTTCCGTTGGTCGTTTTGATTTCCGTCTGCTCAAAAGTTTCCAGAACGCCAATGCCATTGTTGGTTTTGGCTCCTATCTCGCGCCGCCCGTCCAAGGGAGGATCCGTCATGGCTGAGGCCAACTGGGATTCGATCACCAAACGCGCCAATGCTCGCTGACGGGCCGACAAGGCCGCATCCACAGCACTCTGCAAAGCAAGAGCCAATCCGGTCACGGCAATGGCAAATACCCCGAGTGCAATGAGAACCTCAAAAAGGGTGAAAGCCCGTTTATTCATTTTCACCCAGAATTAAAGCCGTAAGAGGGTCGAAACGCACAATAAGTGATTCACCCTCCTTGTTGCTTAAACGGAAAATAATGGGTTCAGAAATGCCCGCTCCATTGAACTCCCAAAATTCCTGCTTTTCGGGTTTTCGAAACCGGTTTTCTGCAAGACGCTGGATTTGCAATTTCCAACCGGCAGGAAGTTCCGCAGAGGGAATTGAAGAAACTTTGGAGGCCAATCCCGAGGGGGTGATCTGCAGTCGCCTGGCTTCACCGGACTCAATCGCTGAAGCGCGCGCAGCGGATGCTGTTTTTTGAAGAACCTGAACCACATCGTCCGAATTGGTCGTTCCAAAGGAAGACAGAACCATTGGAACGGTAATCCCCAGAAGAACGGCCACTATGCCGAGCGCGAGAAGGATTTCAAACAGCGTGTAGGCCCTAAGCGGGGCAAGTGATTTATTTGCCGATATCGTCATCGCTCTCCTTGCCATCCGGTCCGAGCGAGAAAAGATCAAAGCCGCTTGAGTTTTTCCGGCCCGGATTGCGATAAAAATACTCCGCGCCCCATGGATCGAGTGGAACGGATTTCATCAGTTGTTTCCAGCGGCGGGGCCGGGGTTCACTGGTGGGTTGCGACACAAGAGCCTTCAGACCCTGCTCGGTGGTCGGCATGCGATAGTTGAGCATCTCATAGGTCCGCAATTGCATCGAAATCGCCTCGATATCGCTGTTCACCCTCTGATCCTTGGCGACATCGATGTTTCCCACCAACATGTAGATGGCTGATCCGACGAGCACCGCGATGATGCCCAGAACCAGCATGATTTCAAAAAGCGTGTAGCCGGCTTGTTGCAATCGGTTTCGGCGTGAGTGGAATTCCTTTGTCATACCTTTATCTATCGCCCACCTATAACGAAGCGGCAAGAATTAGGTATAAGTTGAAACAAAACTGGCGCGGGATTTGCTTGCATAAGCAGCATTCGTGCCTAATGATTCATTCCATATGGCAGGAATGCAACAAGTGGCTGGGATGGCGCTGCAACAGACGCTTTCCCCGCAGATGCAACAAAGCCTGAACATCCTGCAGGCGCCTCTTACCGAACTTCGCGCGTTGGTGGATACGGAATTGCGTTCAAACCCCGCATTGGAGGAGGTCTCGCCTGAAAAGACCGATCTCACGGAAACCCAGGAAACCTCGAAACTCGACGAGCAATGGAACGAATATTACGCCCAACGTTCGGAACCCTGGACGCGCGAGTCCCTCGAACGACGCCAACATTTTTTGGACTCTCAAGTTCGTCCCCCTACCCTTTCGGAGCATCTATTGGATCAATTGCGAACCGCCTCTTGGCCACGCGAGGACGCCGAGATTGCGGTCGAAATCATCGGCAATCTGGATGATGGAGGTTACCTGCGAGTGGACGTCAACGAATTGGCAACGTTCCTGGATACTTTGCCTGAAGATGTCGAGCGGGTGCTTTTCAAAGTGCAAGAATTCGATCCTCCAGGCGTAGGCGCCAGAACCCTCGCAGAATGCCTCTTGCTTCAACTGAAAAATCAAGGCCGCCAATACGCCACGGAAACGCGAATTGTAAAACACTACCTTGATGAGCTGGGCCGCAAAAAGCTCACAGATATTGCCAAGGCTTTGGATATCGAGGTCGCGGAAGTTCAACATGCCGCTGAAATCATCGCCCGACTTGATCCCTCGCCCGGACGCGCCTACGCACCAGACACAAATCAGATCGTAACGCCGGAAGTCATTGTGGAGCGTGATGGCGAGGATTATTCCGTCAACCTCAACAGCGATGAGATTCCGAGGTTGCGCATTTCGGATGACTACAAAGACATGTTGTCAGGAAATTCCAAGGAGGTCCGCGATTACCTTCGCGACAAAATCCGAGGGGGAAATTTTTTCATCAAAAGCATTCAGCAGCGCCAGCAAACGATTCTCAACATCGCGAAAGAAATCGTGGAGCGTCAGCAAGACTTCATGGATCTCGGCCCCGCGCACCTCAAGCCAATGACCATGAGTCAGGTTGCAGAATCCGTCGGCGTGCATGAAACCACAGTCAGTCGCGCTGCCGCCGGAAAATTCATCGCCACACCACAAGGCATCTTTGAGATGAAATATTTTTTTACTCACGGATACACGAACAGCGATGGCGAGACCGTTAGCAATGAAAGTGTCCGACAAGCCATCGCCCAAATCGTGCGCGAGGAAAATCAACGCCACCCCTACAGCGATCAGGACATTGTCAAAATGCTTTCCGAGCGTGGCCTTGGCGTTGCCCGCCGCACCGTGGCAAAATACCGCGAGCAACTTGGTCTTCTCCCCAGTCACTTGCGAAAATCCTTCTAACTTCTTCAAGCTGGCAAGGCAGTCTGGATTGATTATCGTAAAACCCGAATGACATTTCGAAGCGCCACCAAACCTCCGTCAGGAATCTTCTTCAACGTCACCCCGTTCGTTGACATCCTGCTCGTTTTGGTGATTTTCCTTCTCGTGAGCTGGGCGGAAAGCCGCATTGAATCCGATGTCGGCATCGAACTTCCCAAATCGTCCTCGGCCCCTCAGCAATCTGCCCTAAAGTCACCCATCATGGTTAATATTCGGCCCGGTGGTGGCGTTATGGTCAACCAACGCTCCTTGGATGATGCGGGATTACGGGAAATGCTATCCAACTTGGTCAAACTCAACTCCGGTCAATCCGTGGTTCTTCGCGCTGATAAGTCGGTTTCCTACGAAAGGATTCTACAAGTTTTGGATTTGTGCAACGAGGCCGGCGTGACTTCACTTGGCTTTGGCGCACTCCCTCCCGGTGCAAAGGCACGGTAAAAAACGAGCCCTCAGCATTACGCTTCGGTTGCGTTGTCGTGATGATGGAACTGCAATTCGTAAAGACTGCGATAAATGTCGGATTTAAGGAGCAGTTCGTCATGGCGACCAGTGGAAACCACGCGGCCTTGATCCATGACAACAATGCAGTCGGATTTGAGAATGGTGGATAAGCGGTGCGCGATCGCGACAACCGTGCGCCCCTCGGAAAGTCGCTCTAAGGCAGCCTGAACCATCCGTTCGCTTTCCGAGTCGAGCGCTGATGTAGCCTCGTCCAGAAGAAGAACTGGTGCATTTTTAAGGAGGGCCCGAGCAATCGCCAACCGCTGTTGCTGACCGCCGCTCAGGGTGCAGCCTTTGTCACCCAAGACCGTTTCGTAGCCTTGAGGTTGTGCCATGATAAAGTCGTGTGCGAAGGCTGACGTGGCTGCGGCCATGACCTCCTCGCGAGACGCATTTAGCCGACCATAGCGGATATTTTCGTAAATCGTGTCATGAAATAAAAACGTCTCCTGCGTCACCATACCGACTTTTTCACGCAAGGAATGTTGAGCCACATCGCGAAGATCCAATCCATCGATCCGCACTACACCCTGCTTAGGATCGTAAAAACGCATGAGGAGCGAAAGGATCGTGCTTTTTCCAGCACCACTCGCGCCAACCAATGCGTATTTTTTTCCCGGTTCGATGCGAAGAGTGACATCCTTCACCGCCGCCTTCTCTGTGCCGTAGTCGAAGCTGACGCCTTCCAATTCAATAGCACCGACACACTGATCCAAAACCTTGGCATTCGGTTTATCCACAATGCTCGGTGCAGCATTCATGAGGTTGAAAACATTCTCTGCTGACACCATGCAACGCTGCATGACCATCGGAAGACGGCTTAATTTTTTAACGGGATCGTAAAGCAAGAAAATGCCAGCACACAGCGCAGCGAACTTTGCAAAACTGATCCCATAATAATAAACGTAAATCATCGCGAGAACAACACCGAGAGCCGATACCGACTCGATGAGCGGTTGCACAATATCGGAGCTTTTTCTGACCCGCATACTGTTCTTGCACTGAATGTCACTGGACTTCGCAAACTGTGCGCTCTGGTAACTCTCGCGAGCAAAACTCTTGATGACACGGACTCCGGCAAAGGTTTCTTGAAGGATCACGGACATCTGCGCCGACTCGATTTCCTCAGCTTTTCCAGCCTTCCTCACGCGCCGGCCAAAAACTACGACAGGAACAATACAAACTGGAAACAAGACAAGGGTGGTGAAACTGAATTTCCAGTCGATCGCCACCAGAACAGCAACGCCGGTAATAACAGCAATCGGATCCTTGATGATATCGCCTGAGATTTGAGTCAGGGCGCTGCGAGCCGTGGCGGTATCACCCATGACACGCGTCATCAGAACACCAATCTTCTCACGATTAAAAAAATCGAGCGACTGCCCCATAAGTCGCTCAAAGAGTTGTTTTCGGATATCACCCAGCACATGCAAACTCACCCAAGCGAGCGAATAAGCGTTCAGGTAGGAAAAAATTCCACGGGCAACCATCACGAGAGGAATCAAAAGACTGATCCAAATCACCCCATCGAGCCCCGGACCATCATTACTGATGCCTCCGGAAAGCATTTGCGACTTGTCGGGAAATTTCATCCCTGAAGCCATCAGTGGTTCCCCAGCTTTTTTGATGACCAAAGGAATGACGCCGCTCAGCGAACCCGCCATGATTCCGCAACCGATTCCTAAAAAGAATCGCACGCGATAGGGCTTCATATAAGAGAGCAACCTCAAATAAGGAGTCCAAAAAGCTTTGACCAGCTGTAGAAATGGAAGTTTGGCAGGTTGTGACATGTGAGCCGATCCTACAGCAGACGTCCCCTGAAAGGAGACTAAAAATCAATAAAAGCACGCAGGCCGAGTAGTCCTGCGAAATACCAATCAGCTAGAAAACGGCCGCCAAAGAGCCAAATCGCAGCTCCCAGCGCGAGAAATGGACCAAATGGAATGCGTGTTCCTGCTTTATCCTTCGCTAGAAAAAGCCCAGCCAATCCGGCGAGGCTTCCAATGATGGATGCAGCGAAAAGCGTAAAAATAACAGCCTTCCACCCGAGAAACGCACCGATGCAGGCGATGAATTTGACATCACCAAACCCCATGGCTTCTCGAGGAATGACGAGCGATCGCATGGAGCCGGAAATTTTCTCGAGGGTTTCCAATGGAACAGACTGACCGTCGACAAGCACGCTATTGTAGTGGAAGACCAGTTTTTCCTGACTCACTTCCCGGCCATCAATCTGGGCCATGCCCTCCAACTCCACAGTGAGCGTGTCTTTTTCACGGGAGAAAACTTCCATCCAGTCCAATGTTTCTGATCCGGCACGCAAAGAGGCGCTATCCCCCACCCTCTGCCACTCGAACTGTTCAGGAGGAGCGAAGTGGTGCTTGATTTTTCCAAAAGCCAATTTGCCTCCCTCCACGACGCCAAAAAGAAGTCCAAAGCCCAAAGCGGCTCCGGCGATCGACCATAATCCCGCCATCCATCGCGAGGATTCCTCCATCATTGCTGGAAACAGAAAACTTAAGAAAACACCGGCAATCGCTCCACCCCATGTGATCTCGTCAGGAATAATGAAATGTTCGAGGTCAATGAAGGTCGCAGCAATGAGCAGGGATAAAAAAATCCAATAAGCTGGCGCCAGTGGCAGGCTGTAAAATTGCCATACCGCCATGAAGAAAATGGCTGTCACCAACTCCACCAAAAAATAGCGAAACGGAATCCCAACGCCACACGATGAGCATCGCCCACGCAGTAGAATCCAACTCACCAGCGGAAAATTTTCATGCCAGGGGATTGTTTTTTTACATTCGGGACAAAACGACCGCCGTGGCTCAGATAAACTCAATCCGCGAGGCATCCGATGAATGCAGGCGTTGAGAAACGAGCCGACGATCGCCCCCAAAACAGCGGCAAAGATCGGCAGTAAAACGTCAAGGATCACAGGCGTCGTTTTCAATTCAGAACGTCCGGCAAATCAAGAGGTGGGATTTGATTATTAACTGGAGGAGCGAATGCACGAGGAACGAAGCGAAGATGGATGGCGGTATTGCGTAAAAACACCTCGCGCCGAGTTTCCATTTCCGAGCGTTTGAGTGAAATTAGAATGGAATTGTCCCCCTGTTTGAAAAATCTGGCCGGCACAAAAAGCGAACCCTTGCGCCAACCCGCCAAGATGAGCCGACCATTCCAGTCCGTGAC
>JBEIMO010000088.1:0-8289 GCA_040378625.1 Verrucomicrobiia bacterium
CATGCGGGTGAACGAGTTTCTCCGCTATCGGGCGGCCCTCAAAGGCGTTCCTGGCCGGCGCCTGCGCGAACGCATCAGCGATGTTTTGGAGCTGTGCGCGCTGGAAGACGTTGAAAAAAAGATGATCAACCGCCTTTCGAAAGGTTACCGGCAGAGGGTCGGGCTTGCCGATGCCATGGTGCACGAACCCGATCTCCTCATTCTGGACGAGCCCACCATCGGTCTCGACCCCAACCAAATCCGTCTCGTGCGCGACCTGATCCGCAACCTGCGCCGTCACCACACCATTCTCCTTTCGACCCACATTCTTCCAGAAGTCGAAATGCTCTGCTCGCGGGTTATCATTATCAACAAAGGCAAGATCGAGGCCCTCGACACTCCGCAAAATTTGCGCACACGACTTGGAGAAGCCTCGCAGATTGTTTTCGATGCGCGCGTCTCGGACGCCCGATCCGCATCCAACTTGCTGCAAAAAATTTCTGGCATCGACAACGTATCCCTACGCACAGATGGCGATTGGACGGTTTTTACGATCCGCGCGGCAGCCGGGCAAGATCCGCGCGAAGCGATTTACCATTTGGCCGTTGAAAACAAATGGCCAGTTCGAGAGATCAGCCGACCACCGGTCTCGCTCGAACAGGTTTTTGCCGAAGTCACCAACGGGGAGGACGCATGAGACGTTTTTTGATTCTCCTACACCGCGAAATCGCATCGGCATTTCATCAACCGCTCGCCTACATTGTGCTTTTCTTTTTCTTGTTGGTGACCGGGTTCAACTTCCATGCCGGCGTGTCCCTGCTGAACAACGGAGGCGGCACCACGACGATGATCCAGGCGTTTTTCAATACCGTTTACTTCTGGATTCCCTTCCTTCTCGTCTTCCCCCTCATCACAATGAGGGTCTTTGCCGAGGAAGCGAAATCTGGAACTCTGGAAACGCTCATGACCGCTCCCGTGCGGGATTTCCAAGTCGTCCTTTCCAAATATTGCGGCGCTTTATTTTTCCACTTCGTCCTCTGGGCTCCCAGCCTGCTGTATTTTGTAACGTTCGAGAAGGTCACTGGACTGAACCCCGGCGCGATGGGAAGCTGCTTGGGAGCTTATTTCATGCTCGTTCTGATGGGCATGCTTTACACGGCCATCGGTTGCCTGTCCTCCGCTCTGACCGACAACCAAATCGTCGCGGCGGTGATGTCCTTCGCCATCATTCTAACCCTCTTTTTTCTCGGATTGCTTTCGTTTTTAATTCCATCGACCGGACCTCTCCTGCGTGAACTCATCCATTATTTATCGCCCTTGGAGCACATGATGGAATTCTCCAGCGGGCTCATTGATTCACGTCCGGTTGTGTTTTATCTGAGTTCAACTGGATTGGTTCTGTTTGCCACCTACCACGTATTTCAATACCGCCGTTGGAAATCATGAAACCGCACCGCTCGGGAATAAAATTCAACATTGGCCTGCAATGCCTGGCCATTCTGGTGATTTACGCCTTGGTGAATTACCTCGGTTTCGAACATTACGAGCGCAAGGACTACTCCCGTTCGCAAAAATTCTCCCTCTCGAGTCAGACGCGCACCGTTCTGAAGGAGTTTAAAAAACCACTCGATATCATCATCATTTCCTCCCCGACATTCCTGTCCCCAGTCAGTCAGATTCTCGGAGACACGCGGTCGTTGATGAATGAAATTCTTTTTAACAAACGCGATGGCCTGCGTGTCGAATATATCGATCCGACCCGCAACCTCTCTCGATTGCAGGCGATTCAGGCCAAATACAAAATCGCCAATCCCGAGAACCTCATCATTCTCGAATGCGATGGCCGCCATCGATTGCTGAATATCGCGGAACTGGGAGAATTCGATATGTCCCCGATGGCCCAAGGCGAGCAACCGGTTCTGATAGCCTTCCGGGGCGAACAAGCCATTACGAGCGCGCTCATGGGACTTTTAAAGCCCGGCGAACAGTGTGTCTATTTCCTCCAAGGCCACGGCGAACCCCACCCCTCGACCAATGGCGGTTTATCGACATTCGTTGACTATATTACCCAACAAAATGCCCGCGTTGAAACGCTGTCGCTTTCCTCCATCGACCAAATCCCAGGCAATGCTTCTGCGCTAGTGATTGTGGCCCCAAAAACCGACCTGGATGAACGCGAAGCCTCGGTTCTTGGTTCCTGGATGCGCTCACGCGGTAAAACGCTTGTTCTTTTAGATCCGAACGCTGCCACTCCCCGTCTGCATACGCTTCTCGCCGCTTCAGGAATCCAACCGATGGATGACCGCATACTGCGCCTGATCAAACTTCCCTTCGCCATGGGCATCCTGCGCGACGTCACTGGCGAAATCCTGCCAAACTCGGAAATCACCCGCCGCCTCGAGGGCATGAACATCCTTTTTCCAGGAACCACGCAATCCCTCGGCTTCAACCGCGAATTTGCAACTCGAGAGAAGATTCGCATCCGTCCGCTCGTTCAAGCCTCCGAGGAATTCTGGGGAGAAACCAACTACGCTCCCAATCAACCGGGCGGTGTGAGCTATGATGATAAAGCGGATAACGGCCAACCCCTTTTTATTGCAGCCTCCGCAGACCGTGATGGCGTCGAGGACGACCGAGTCGAAGTGCAGACCGCACGGTTGATCGTTGTTGGTTCCTCCCAATTCGCTCTCGATCCCGCCATTTCACGACAAGGCCTCGATCTGCTTATCGCCTCGATCAATAGCCTGACCGAACGCGGAAACCTCAGCGGCATCACTCCCAAAACACCGACGCGCTTCTCTCTCAACCTCACAGACGATCAACTTTCGCGCCTCGCTCTTGTTGTGATGCTTGGAATGCCGGGCGTTGCCGCGATAGCCGGCTTTCTCGTTTGGTTGAGACGCCGCGCATGAGCCGGACCACCACCATTTTTCTCGTTCTGGCAGCGATTGTCTTAACGGCATTCGTTGCGAAAACTTCCCGCTGGAGGTCTTCCTATGAACGTCTGGCTCGCCCAGGCGCTACGCTTTTTGACTTCAATTCCGATGCCATCCATGGCGTGAAAATCAAAAACGGAGAGCAGTCTTTTCTCCTTAAAAAAATCAACGGCATTTGGAATCTAGCCAGCGACGTTCAAGATGCAGCTTCACCGGAAGCAATTCAGAAACTTTTCCAAACAGCACGAAACACAATCATCCTCGACAAAATTGATGATACGGAAATCAAGGACACTAAAACGCTCTCGGATTATGGGGTCCACAAAAGCAATCTCCAACTCGATTTCCTTGGGGATGCACTCCCTTCCTTACTGTTCGGCAAAAACACTGCGGATGGAACTCGAACGTATGTGGCCTTTGAAAACTCAAAAACCGTTTATTTAATTCCAAGCGATCTCGTCAAAGCCATCACGCTGCCAGCCTCAGATTTTCGCGACACAAGGCTCGCCGCTATCGATCCCAAGAGCATCAATAAATTCACTATCAATCGTGGCAGCCTCTCGCTCGATGTCGTCCGCAAAGGGGATCAGTGGCTCATTACAAAACCACAACAAATTCCAGCGGACACCGCCGCAGTGGAAGCCCTGATTACAAAAATCCTCAAAACCCGCCTCACGGCCTTAATTGCTGCCGCTCCGACCGATTCCTCCTCGATTAATCAGGACACTGCCGAGATTAAATTTTTTACCGAAGGAGAAACACAGGTTACCTCGATAGCCATTGGCACGCCTTCGCCGGAAGGTGGATTTTTTGCAAAATTGCAGCCACGGAACATCCAATGCCGTGTTCCTTCACAACTTCTCGATTTACTGACACCGAATCTGGACTCCCTTCGCGACAAAGCCGTGGCCCGCATCAATCCTGACTTTATTGACCTCATACGAATTTCCACACCTGCCGCCAAACGGAACATCAAACGCCTTGGTGCCACTTGGGGTTCCGACGACGAGGCCGTTGAAAAATGGATCACTGCACTCCGCGAAACCAAGGCAGTTTCTTACAAACCCGCAACGCCGACCGAGCTTAAAAACTACGGTCTTGATGAACCCAGCTTGACCATTGTCTTTCTCGCCGTGGTCTCGGAAAACACGCCGGAATCCCTCGCCGGTGAGCAAGTGGTCGCCGAGCTTCGTTTTGGGAAACCTCTATCTGATGACCTGATCGGCGTTCACACGGCAGGCTCTCCGGAGATCACTCTGGCGCCAATCAGACTTCTGGAATCAGCCCCCACCCCTTGAAGAGGGTTGTCATTCCCGGCGATCTCGGTTTTTCTGACGCACTTATTTTTTATGACATCCGCTCAAATCCGCCAGTCGTTCCTTGATTTCTTCCGCACGAAGCAACACACCATTGTTGCCTCCTCGAGCCTCATGCCTGATTCGCCGAATCTCCTTTTCACGAATGCCGGCATGAATCAGTTCGTCCCATTTTTTCTGGGCCAGAAATCACCTGACGTTTCGAAATGGGCTGGCGCGCTCGCAAGTTCCGACCTCCGCGCCGCAGACACCCAAAAATGCATTCGTGCCGGAGGCAAACACAACGACCTCGATGATGTCGGCCTCGACACCTATCATCACACATTTTTCGAGATGCTCGGCAACTGGTCGTTCGGCGACTATTTCAAAAAAGAAGCCATCGAATGGGCATGGGAACTGATTGTCGAACGTTGGAAGTTTCCCGCCGAGCGTCTCTACGCGACAATTTACAATCCCGCATCAGGAGATCCTGCCTCGCGCGACACCGAGGCATGGGACATTTGGGCCGCCAAGTTCCGCTCCGTGGACCTCGATCCCGAAAAGCATATCGTCAACGGCAACAAGAAGGACAATTTCTGGATGAGGGGTGATACTGGCCCCTGCGGTCCTTGCTCGGAGCTTCATGTCGACCTCACTCCTAAAGGTGACACTCAAGGCAAGTTGGTGAATCAAGGTTCTCCGGGATGCATCGAAATTTGGAACCTCGTATTCATCCAGTTCAACGCAAATCCAGACGGCACATTTTCCCCGTTGCCCGCATGCCATGTGGACACAGGAATGGGATTTGAACGCGTTACGTCCATCATTCAAGGAACGAAAAACCTTACGGATTTTGCCAACGCCCGGATTTCCAATTACGAAACTGACATCTTCCGCCCGATCTTCGACGAACTCGAAAAGCTCACTGGCAAAAGCTATGGCGCGACGCTGCCCGAACCGGGAGCCCAACTGACTGGCCTTCCCGAGCAATTCGCCGATGACATCGCCTTCCGCGTCATAGCTGACCATATCCGCACGCTCTCGTTTGCTATTGCCGACGGTATTCAGCCGGGCAATACCGACCGGAATTACGTTCTGCGCCGCATTCTTCGTCGTGCAGTTCGCTACGGCCGCACGATCGGCTTGAACGAACCCTTTTTCTTCAAACTCGTGGATGTTCTCGCGCGCACGATGGGCGATGTCTTTCCCGAAATCCGCCAACGCCAAAAACACGTTGAAGAAGTTCTGCGCCGCGAAGAGGAGGCATTCAACCGCACCCTCGATAAAGGCATCGAACTCTTCAATGCCGAAGCTGGCAAACTTTCTGCCGGCTGCAAAATCTCCGGAGCATTTGCTTTTCGCCTCTATGACGAGCAGGGCGTCCCTCTCGATCTCACGGAACTCATGGCTCGCGAACGTGGACTTACTGTGGACACCGAAGGATTCGAGGTTCTCATGGAAGAACAACGCTCCCGAGCCCGCGCCGCGCAGAAGAAAACAGTCATCACGCTCTCGGAAATCGAAACCACCGCTCCAACGCATTTCACAGGCTACGATCAACTCGCCAAGTCCACCCGCGTTTTAGAAGTTGTTTCGATCAAGGAAAAAACCGCTGTCGTGCTTGATTCCAGCACCTGCTACGCCGAAATGGGAGGTCAAGTCGGAGATACCGCTGAACTCAGCGGAAACGGCCAACTCTGGAACATCACCAACACGCAAAAAATCGGCAACACTTGGCTGCACTTCCTTGATTCGTCTGACGCTCCTGCCGTTGGTAGCGAAGTGGAAATCACAGTGAACTCGGACCGCCGCGCCTCCATACAACGACATCACACAGTCACCCACCTCCTGCATTGGGCGCTGCATGAGGTTGTTTCTAATGATGCGACCCAGAAAGGCTCATTCGTCAGCCCTGAAAAGTTGACCTTCGATTTCAACAGTGGCGCACTCACGGCTCAGCAAATTTCCGATATCGAGCGCCTCGTCAATGAACGCATTTTGGAAAACGCTCCCGTCACATGGACGGAAGTTCCGTATGCCGATGTGCGCGGACGTTCAGACATCATGCAATTTTTCGGAGACAAATACGGCGAGTCGGTTCGCGTTGTTCAAATCGGCGGGAAAGCCACTGCGTTTGATGGATACTCGATGGAACTCTGCGCCGGCACGCATGTTCGCAGCACAGGAGAAATCGGTCTTTTCCGCATTTTGGGCGAATCCGCCATCGCCGCCGGGGTGCGACGCATCGAGGCCGTAGCAGGATTGGAAGCAGCAACTCTCGCAACTCATGATGCCCATCGTTTGCAGGCTATTGCTGGATCAATCAATTGCCCAGTGAGCGAGATTGAAAAGAAAATTGAATCCCTCTTCGCGCAGCAGAAGGAGCTTGAGAAAGCACTCAAAGCGGCTCGTGCACGCGAGGCGTCCTCACGCGCCCGCGACCTCGTTGATAAGACTGAATTACTTTCTGGAACACCTTTCTTGAGTGCGAATCTCGGCGGAGTCGATGGAGACTACCTCCAAGCGGTTGCGGATGCGCTAAAATCGACATTCAACGGCGTGCTCGTCCTTGCTGGCAGCGCCAATGAATCCGTAGCTTTGGTCGCTTCGGTCAGCGCTGATTTTACAACGAAATTTCAGGCTGGAAAAATCATCCAAACCATCGCTCCAATCGTTGGAGGCAAAGGCGGCGGCAAACCCGATTCCGCTCGAGGCGGCGGCAAGGATGTCTCAAAAATCACTGAAGCCTTGGAAAAAGCCCGAGCGTTGATTGCTTAAGATTTTAGACTCACACGAAGGCACGAAGACGCGAAGGATTGCGGTCCATTGACAATCCTTTTGCAGCCTTCTTTGAACGTTGCAGATCCAAAGTTGATGAGAAGTCGGAGAGGAAGATTCAGCAATCGCAGATATGTGAGGACTTGTTTGGAATGAACGGGCATCAAGTTTTCAGCGGACTTCAGTTCAACCCAAACGAGGCCTTCGTTAATGAGATCGGCCCTGAATCCCTCTTCAAAGGTAAATCCAGCATACTTGATCATTATGGGTTTCTGCCTTTCAACTTCCAATCCCTGATCTCGAAGCATCTTGGCCAGCACAACCTCATAAACTGTTTCCAGCAAACCCAGGCCCAAATCTCAATGCAGGCGAAACGCACAATCCACAATGATCGCTACAATCTCTTCCTTATCCTTTCGTGTCTTTGCGTCGTGCGAGTCTTTCATACCCACCACGATCGCTTATGATCGTCTCTAAGCCTTCATGCGCTCGATGTGGGCGCCGAGGGCGTTAAGTTTTTCGTCGATCGATTCGTAGCCGCGGTCGATGTGATAAACACGATTCACCTCGGTGACGCCATCGGCTTGGAGACCTGCTAAAACAAGGGCGGCTGAGGCGCGAAGGTCGCTCGCCATAACCGGAGCGCCACTCAACTGCGGGACGCCACGAATCACGGCAGTGGCACCCTGCAAATCAATATCCGCGCCCATTCGCTTCAACTCGGCGACATGCATGAAGCGATGGTGAAAGACATTTTCAGTTATCACGCTAATGCCGTCGGTGGTCGCCAAGAGGGCACACATTTGCGCCTGCATATCGGTTGGAAATGCGGGATACGGGAGCGTATCCAGTTTGAGCGGACGGCGAATTTTTCCAGGCCGAACAGAAATTTGAGAGCCATCTTCGATGATCTCAAAACCTGCATCAATGAGGGGTTCCGTGACGGCACGCAGATGATTAGGGTTTACTCGCGTCACGGTGACGTCATCACCCGAAATCGCGGCAGCCACAAGAAATGTTCCTGCTTCAATTCGATCAGGAATAACCTCGTGCTCAGCGCCATGCAGTTCCTTAACGCCCTCAATGATGATTTTGCGTGTTCCCGCGCCGTCTATCTTGGCCCCCATGGCGATGAGGAAATTCGCCAGATCAACAACCTCAGGCTCCTCCGCGGCGCCATCAATAATCGTAACCCCATCCGCCAGCACGGCAGCCATCATGACATTGCCGGTCCCGAGAACCGTTGATCCAAATTTGCTGCGGAGTGAAATCGTTGTGCCAGTGAGTTTGGGAGCAAGAAC
>JBEIMO010000089.1:0-8109 GCA_040378625.1 Verrucomicrobiia bacterium
GGAATTCCCGCCGACTTGGATCGTGTCGTCAGGACAAAGCATCAATCTGCTGCAAATCATCAGAGCTAAAATCCAATTGGGCCAGCGCTCCGACGGCATCATCGATATGAGAAACTTTGCTCGCACCAATCAAAGCAGAAGTCACCCTCGAATCCCTCAATGTCCAAGCCAAAGCCATTTGAGAAAGCGTCTGACCGCGACGCTGAGCGATATCCTGAAGTCCCCTCACCTTGGCAAGAACCTCGGAGGTGATTTGCGACGGCTTTAAGAACCCACCTTTTCCTGCCCTCGAATCATCAGGAATCCCCGCCAGATATCTGTCGGTCAGCAAGCCCTGTGCGAGGGGTGAAAATGCCATGCACCCGCATCCATTCGTTTTCAGCGTATCCAGCAAGCCCTGCTCGATATGGCGCGCAAAAATACTGTAACGCACTTGGTGAATTCGGGACTGTAATTCGAAATGCCCACATAGAGCGCCTTTCCACTTCGAACGAGATGGTCCAGCGCCCCCATGGTCTCCTCAAGGGGAGTTTCCGGATCAAAGCGGTGGCTGTAAAAAATATCAACATAATCAAGACCAAGCCGCTTCAGGCTTTGGTCAGCACTTGCGAGAATCGATTTACGGGACCCAAATTCCCCATACGGTCCAGGCCACATCAAATATCCTGCTTTTGATGAAATGATCATTTCATCGCGATAGGCCGAGAAATCCTGACGAAAGATTTTTCCGAATGTTGTTTCGGCAGACCCTGGTGGTGGCCCATAGTTATTCGCTAAATCAATGTGTGTGACCCCAAGATCAAAAGCCCTGCGCACCATTGACCTCGCATTTTCGAAAGAATCATGGAGACCAAAATTGTGCCATAAACCCAGAGAGATCTGAGGCAATCTGACACCGCTTCGCCCGCATCGCGCATAGGTCATCCGCTCGTAACGATTGTCCGCAGGAGTCCATGAATCATTGTTCATGAATTCATCTAAAACTCGATGCCAAGTGTTGGCAATACAGCAGCCAAACCGGATGCTGGAAATGACGCTTGATTTGATTCATTATCCAACATGTCGCTTCAAATCCAGCGACCTATTATTTTGAAAAACGTCATCCACTGGTTTCGCCGCGACCTACGCCTTACAGACAATACAGCTCTCAATGCGGCTCATTCAGAATCCGAGAAGGTCACGCCAGTTTATATCTTGAGCGATTGGAAAAAAACTCACCGATGGACTGGCCCAAACCGGCAACACTTTCTATGCGCCTCGCTGCAGTCCTTGGATGCCAACTTACAATCCATCGGATCGCGCTTGATCATCCGTCAGGGCGAAGCCCTTGCGGAGCTTGAAAAACTCGCTTCCGAAATCCATGCCGAAGCAATTTTTTTCAATCGTGATCCCGATCCCTTTGGTCGATCTGTTGAGGAAAAACTGGAAGCCATGGGCAAGCGCTTGGGAATTAGCATCAGGCCATTCAAGGATATCGCCATCCATGAACGCAACGAGGTTTTTACAGGTTCCGGCGACCCATTTCGTGTTTTCACCCCCTACTCCAAAGCTTGGGCCAAGCTGCCCAAGCCGGCCATCACCAGACGCCTTAAACAACTGAACACCCCGGCGGGGATCACATCCCTGCCACTTCCTTCCGTTTCTACATGGGATCTTCCTCCCGCTGCCTCTGGCGTTTTGCAAGGAGGCGAAAAGGCTGCTCGAGAGCGAATGAAAGCATTTCTGGATCATGGATTGGCCCTCTACGGCTCAATGCGGGACATTCCGTCTTCTCCATCAACGTCCCGATTGTCACAGGATTTACGCTACGGCCTCATTTCCATCCGCGAGCTTTATCATAACGCGAATCAAAAAATGGATTCTTTCGATGCCAAAGGACGGGACAGCGCCTCACGATATATTTCGGAACTGATCTGGCGCGAATTCTACATGCAAATCCTCTGGCATTTCCCATCTGTCATGGAGCAGGAGTTTAACCCCAAATATCGCGGAATGGTCTGGCCCGGCAATAAGGCCAATTTCCAGCGTTGGTGTGATGGGGAGACCGGATTCCCTATTGTGGATGCGGCTATGAGGGAACTTCGAGAAACCGGATTCATGCACAACCGCACACGCATGATCACTGCCATGTTCCTGACAAAAGACCTCCACCTCGATTGGAGGCTGGGAGAAAGTTACTTTATGCAGATGCTCACCGACGGCGAAATCGCGAGCAATAACGGCGGTTGGCAATGGAGCGCAGGCACTGGCGCAGATGCCGCCCCGTATTTCCGTATTCAAAATCCTTGGAGCCAAACAAAACGCTTTGATCCGGATGGCGAATATATCAAGAGATGGATCCCAGAATTGAAAAACGTAGATCCTTTCAAATTCACCGAACCTCCTGCGCCAGGCCTCCGAATTGCTCAGGGCTATCCCTCGCCACTTGTCGACCATTCCGCTGCCCGCGACATTACACTCGAGCTCTTCAAAGCAGTCGCAAAGTGATCCTCAAGCGATAGCGCGGCATTGAAACAACCAGCCAGCAATGCATACTGAACACTCATCGTAATGGAATCGTATCTACTGCTTGGCGCCACATTTTGCCTGTTGTGCAGCTTCGGCTACACACTATTCCGGCTGGGCTCGAGAAGTATCCAACCAGGAAAATTCAACCTCACGGCCATGATCGGAGCGTTTGGATTTCTCTCGGTGGATCTCTGGCTTCGCGGCCAGGCTCAGCGTTCCTGCCCGATCAATTCCCTTTTCGATGTCATCCTGTTCATGAGCTGGAGCACGATTCTGATCTACTTTGTTGTAGGGTCAGCTTACCGACTCTCCCTCCTCGGCGCATTCACCTCCCCATTGGTTCTGTGCCTGCTCGTCATTGCACAGGCTGCCCCCATCAGTCACGACTCCATACTCCGTGCACCGCGTGATCCTTGGATCGAATTTCATGCCTCGCTGTCGATTATTTCCTACGGTGCCTTCGCTCTCGCTGGTGTCGCCGGATCCATGTATCTGCTCCAAGATCGCCAACTTAAAAACCGCAAGGGTGGAATGCTGCTTTTTAACCTCCCGCCCATCACTGATCTCGGCATCGCGAATACCCGCCTCATTTGGCTGGGTTTGATTCTTTTAACCATCAGTTTCGCCGCAGGATTTGTGAGCGGCATGCAGGTGAATACCTTGAAATTCTGGACGTCAGCGAGCATCTGGGCCGCTTATACACTGATGGTCATTCTCCGCCAGATTCATACTCTGGCTCCGCGCCGCACAGCGATCCTCTCAGTTGCAGCATTTTCATTTATCCTCATCACCCTGCCCGTGATCCAACACCTTTCGGCACCCAAATGACGATTCTTTGTGCTGGCATCAATCACCACAGCGCCCCGGTTGAGGTGAGAGAAAAATTTGCCATTGGAGACAATCAACTCCAAGACACGCTCTCGCAGCTCCGTTCGATCGATGGCCTCTTTGGAACGGTCGTTGTTTCAACCTGCAACCGTGTTGAATTCTATGCGGCCAGCGTTTGCCCGATAAAGGTCATGGATGGAATTCGCAACTTCCTTTTTGCAAAGACAGGAAGCGAAGAGGCCCCCTTTTATACCCACGACTCGCATTTGAGCATTCGCCACTTGTTCCGTGTCGCCAGCGGACTCGATTCGATGGTCATCGGAGAAACAGAAATTCTGGGGCAAATCAAACAAGCCTATCAATCGGCCTTTGAATACGGGGCAACAAACACCCACCTCAATAAACTTTTTCAACACGCCTTCCGCGTCGCCAAACAGGTGCGCACAGAAACCCAGATCACGCGGGGCTCTACATCGGTGGGATCCGTCGCTGTCGATCTGGCTGGAAAAATTTTCGGCGACCTTCGTGGCAAAAAAGTGATGATTCTTGGCGCGGGGGAAACGAGCGAGAGGGTGGCTCGCAGCCTTGTTTCGAGAGGTGTCCGCACTGTTATCGTGGCGAACCGAACCTTTGAACGCGCAGCGGCACTCGCTGACCAGATTGGCGGATTGGCCGTTCATTTCGACCACTGGCACACGGCTTTTGAAGAAGTGGACATTCTTATTTGCTCCACCGCAGCCCCCCACCCGATCGTCACCCGCGAGAAGCTCGAACCTATTTTGCGAATGCACCGGGAACGCCCGCTTTTCCTCATCGATCTCGCCGTCCCTCGTGACGTCGATCCAAGCGTGAATGAACTTGAAAACGTGTATCTCTACGACATGGACTCTCTCGAACAAATCGCCCGCCAGTCGGTGGAAATCCGTCAGGCGGAGATCACCCGGTGCGAACAGATGATTGACCGTCATGTCAGCGAATTCCTCGCTTGGATGCGCAGCCACCCCGGAAATTCCCGATGAAAAAAATAATACTCGGAACACGAGGCAGCGAACTCGCACTTGTTCAAACCCGCGAAGTCGCATCCCGCCTACGTGCCGCCCATCCTGAGCTGGAGACCGAGGAACGAATTATCAAAACAACAGGCGACAACCGCTTGGATGTTAGCCTGACATCGCCGGGCTCATTGGATAAAGGTCTATTTACCAAAGAACTCGAGGAAGCACTGCTTCGCAATGAAGTTCACATTGCCGTGCATAGCCTAAAAGATCTCCCAACAGAGCAACCGACAGGCCTGATGGTTGGAGCTATCCTTGAACGTGCGGATACTGCCGATTGTCTTGCTTCCAAGCACTCCAACGGTTGGCAGGGGCTTCCCCAAGGCGCCACTGTGGCAACATCCAGTCTTCGCCGAAAAAATCAAATTCTCCTCCTCCGCCCCGATCTGAACATTGTCGAAATTCGTGGCAATATGGGCACACGCCTCCGCAAACTTGTTGAGAATTCCTCGATCGATGCGCTCATTCTAGCTCAGGCAGCCATCACCCGTTTGGGGGCCCAGCTCATTCCTGCAGGAATCCAAGTTTCTGTAATTGAAGAAATGCTGGCCGCACCAGGCCAAGGTGCCATTGCCGTGGAATGCCGTGAAAATGACAATGCCACGCTCGATTTGCTAAAAGCGATCCATCACGAAGACACCGCCCGTTGCGTGAATGCCGAGCGGGATTTTCTGAAAAGCCTCGGCGGTGGCTGCAGCCTTCCACTTGGAACCCGTGCCGTCATTAAAAATGGCGAAGTGCATCTCCAAGCTGCCCTTTTTGAAGACTGCGGTGTGCGTTGGTTGGCTCGCTGAACTTGGGATTTATCGTGACACCCTAAAAAAATTGCAGCCCGTCACGACGATTGCCGTAACGGGCTGCTGTTCCCCCCAGAACAATTTCAAAGCTACACGGTCTCCTGCTCAGCGCAAGAGTTTTTTTAAAGTTTTTTTGAGGCCTAGTTTTTACGGTTCATAGCCGCCGTGAACCAGTCCACTTGCGGGGCGGCTTTTTGTTGAGGACGGTTCTGGAAATTTCTTCCTCCACCGCCAGAGTTGTCGCGTTGACGAGGGGCTGCACCGATTTCAGGGTTTGTTTTTAAGGAAAGGCTGATGCGCTTCCGCTCCCGATCCACCTCTAAAACGGTGGCCATAACCTTTTGCCCAACTTTCAAAACGTCTGAAGGTGCTTTGACAAACTGGTCGCTGAGTTGACTGATGTGCGCAAGACCGTCCTGGTGGACGCCAATATCAATGAACGCTCCAAAGGCCGCCACGTTGGTAACGATCCCCGGAAGTTTCATGCCTGGCTTGAGATCTTCGATTTTCATCGCCTCGTCGGAGAATGAAAAAACTTCGAATTGCTTGCGCGGATCGCGGCCCGGTTTGGCGAGTTCTTTAATGATGTCCTGCAGCGTCGGAAGGCCGACTTCAGGCGTTATGTATTTATCGAGCTTAATTGCTGCCGCACGCGAGGGATTCGCCGACAAATCACTGACCGAACATCCCAGATCCTGAGCCATGCGGTCGACCACAGGGTAGCGCTCCGGATGAACGCCACTCGCATCGAGCGGCTGCTTGCCATTGCGGATACGGAGGAATCCAGCGGCCTGTTCAAAGGCTTTGGGTCCCAGACCTGGCACCTTGAGCAAATCCTCGCGAGATTGAAAAGCACCGTTCTGATTTCGGAATTGAACGATGTTCTGCGCCGTGCGGGAATTAAGCCCCGAGACATAGGCAAGCAGATTTGTGCTGGCTGTATTCAATTCGACCCCGACGTGGTTCACGCAAGAAATCACAACGTCATCCAGAGAGCGTTTGAGTGCAGACTGATCGACGTCGTGTTGATATTGACCAACGCCAATGGATTTCGGATCGATTTTGACAAGCTCTGCCAGCGGATCCATGAGTCGGCGTCCGATCGAAATCGATCCACGAACTGTGAGATCCAAATCCGGAAACTCTTCGCGGGCCACATCCGAAGCGGAATAGATCGATGCCCCCGACTCGTTCACAACGACGATAACAATCGAAGAAGGCAGTCCCAAGGCGCGGACAAAAGATTCGGTCTCGCGGGATGCGGTGCCGTTTCCGATGGCAATCGCTTCGATTTTAAAACGGTTGACCACCGACTTGATCACCTCAGCGGCTTCGGCACGTTCGCGGGCGCTTTTCTCCGGATAGATGACCTCGTGCATGAGAAGTTTTCCCTGCGCATCGAGAGCCACAAGTTTGCAGCCCGTGCGGAAACCAGGATCCAGCGCGAGAACGGATTTTTGGCCAAGCGGTGAGGCAAGAAGCAACTCACGAAGGTTTTCTGCAAAGACGCGAATGGCTTCTTCGTCGGCCTTCTTTTTATAGAAAACACGGGCCTCGCCCTCCATTGCAAAACCCAGCAGGCGCTTGAAGCAATCCTGAGAAGCCAGACGAACCTGGGCAGCGGAAGAATAGGAGCCTTTCACGAAAAGATGGTCAAGGGCAGCAAGTGCTTCTTCCTCAGAGGGAGTGATGCGAGAAAAAAGAAGCCCTTCGGATTCACCGCGCCGGATCGCAAGAAAGCGATGCGAGGGACAATTGGCGACAGGCTCACTCCAGTCGAAGTAGTCCTTGAATTTTGCAGCTTCGGACTCTTTTTCAAAGACGACTTTGGATTTCAGCACGGCCTTGTTAAGATAGAGTTCACGCAGGGCAGCGCGAGCTTCGGCGGAATCATTGATGCACTCGGCGATAATGTCGCGTGCACCTGCCAGAGCGGTTGCAACGTCGGGAACCTCCTTGGCAGCGTCCACAAAAACCGCGGCTTCTTTGTCCGGATCGGTCTCCAATTGCTGTTCCCAAAGAATATCTGCCAGCGGCTCAAGCCCACGTTCTTTGGCGATGGTCGCACGGGTGCGTTTCTTCGGACGGAATGGTAGATAGAGATCCTCGAGAGTGGAAAGATTTTGAGCCGCTTCAATACGCACCTGGAGTTCCTCCGTGAGGAGATTGCGCTCCGTCAATGAACCCACAATGGATTCGCGGCGTTTATCGAGCTCCTCAAGTTCCTGCATCCGGTCGCGAACTTGGCTGATTTGAACTTCATCAAGCCCACCTGTGCGTTCTTTGCGGTAACGGGCCATAAAGGGAATCGTGCCACCCTCTTCGAGAAGAACGGCTGTGGCTGCGACCTGGCGGGGCTGAAGAGATAATTCTTCAACAATTTTAATGAGATGTTTTTCGAGCATGGGAAATGGAGAGGGAAAAATTAGGCTACCAACACTTGGCTGCCAATGGGGGAAAGTTCTCGAAGTTTTGTGATAACGGCAGGAATAACTTCGCAAGCGTTCTCAATATCTTCAGGGGTCGTAAAACGTCCCACGGAGAATCGCAGACTCGCACGAGCTTTGTCGTTGGATAATCCCATCGCCTTTAAAACATGCGAGGGATTGACCGAACCGCTCGAACACGCTGAACCCGCTGAACAACAGATTCCGCGCTCATCCAAGAGAATCAAGGCTCCTTCACTCTCAATCCCATCAAACGAAATATTCGACGTATTCGGCAGGCGGCAATCCGGCGCGCCGTTGAGTGACGATCCAGAAATCGAGGAAAGAAGGCTGGATTCCAGTTTATCCCTCAGTTCACGGATGCGCGGATCATTGATATGGGCAGCAGCAAGCTCAGCGGCTTTTCCAAAGGCAACGATCGAGGCGACATTCTGAGTTCCCCCACGGCGGGCATTTTCCTGACTCCCGCGAAGA
>JBEIMO010000090.1:0-7885 GCA_040378625.1 Verrucomicrobiia bacterium
CCGCGAATCTGCCAACCGCTCACTACCGGATTTCTCCGCTATTGAGAGATGGCGCCCCAACAACGTTCCCATCCCACATTTCGTGTATTTTTTTAAAATCGATGCCGTGCTTTATAAGATTTAAAGCACTCTTTTTGGGATCGAATTCAAAATCCACACTTGATTAAATACATCTTTTTTCAAGAATGGCTAATAGTTTTTAGCCCGGTTCCGCATAAGGCTGGGCATCGACACTGGGGCCCTATTCAAAAACTACTCAATCCCCACAGCGCGGAATTTTGCTTCCACGTGGCGGAAGTGGCGCTCGGGAGAGCAGGCGTTTTCGATGTCGGCGGCATTGAGGTGCGTGGAAACAGTCGGTTCCTCGGAGAGGTTTTTGGCAAGCCCGCCGCCTTCACGCCAGGTTTTCATCGCGGCCCGCTGAACGGCTTCGTAGGCGTCTTTGCGCTCCATGCCTTTTTCGGTGAGCATGAGGAGTGCAGACTGGCTGGCGTAGAGTCCACCGGTGAGCTCCATGTTGCGCCGCATGTTTTCGGGATAAACGATGAGTTTTGCGACGAGCTTTGTGAGAGTAACCAACATGTAATCGAGAAGCGTGCAGCTATCGGGAAGAATAATGCGCTCCACCGAACTGTGGCTGATATCGCGTTCATGCCAAAGCGCCACGTTTTCCAGAGCTGCCATCGCATTGCCGCGAATAACACGCGCCAATCCGCTGAGTCGCTCGCCGGTGATCGGATTGCGTTTGTGAGGCATCGCGCTACTGCCTTTTTGTCCCTCGCTGAAATACTCCTCCACTTCGAGCACCTCGGTGCGTTGGAGATGGCGGAATTCCGTTGCCCACCGGTCCACACTGGAAGCGATGAGAGCGAGTGTGGTCATGAATTCCGCGTGACGGTCACGCTGAAGAATCTGGGTCGAAAGAGGGGAGGCTTTGAGCCCGAGACGCTCGCAGACGCTCTTTTCCACTTGAGGATCGAGATGGGCGTGGGTTCCAACGGCGCCGCTGATTTTTCCTACACGGATGCGTTCGCGCGTCTCGCGCAAGCGTTCCAGCGAGCGGGTGAACTCATCATACATGAGCGCCATTTTGAGGCCGAAGCTGATGGGTTCGGCATGGATGCCGTGACTGCGACCGATCATCGGAGTGAATTTGTGTTCCTTCGCGCGGACGGCCACTGCCTCGCGCAACTTGAGCAGATCGGCTTCGAGGAGGTCCATCGACTCAACCATCTGAACAGCCAATGTCGTATCGAGAAGATCGGAGGATGTGAGACCCTGATGGATCCAGCGTGCGGCAGGCCCGACGCGAGAAGCGACATCTTCGATAAATGCGATGACATCATGGTTTGTGCGCTTTTCAATTTCCCGCACTTTTTCGATATCAAACGCACCCTTAGCGCGAATTTCAGCGGCATCGGCTTTTGGAATTGTGCCAAGGTCGGCCATGGCTTCGCAGGCGAGCGTTTCGATTTCGAGCCAGATTTCCAATTTTCTCTGTTCAGTCCAAATGGACCGCATTTGCGGCAGTGAGTAGCGTTCGATCATGAGCAGAGCATTAAAAGCATTCCTCAACGATTCCGCCAATACTGGAATGAAAAATTTGACGATTCAGGTGACCCAAAATTTCAAATGCTTTTTTATTGCGCAAAAAGTCTTGTGCGGTAAAGTGCCCGACCTGTCGTATCCCGTGCGATTGAGATGAAAGAGGCTTAGCGAACGGATCGGCGACCAAACAGACCCAATATTTAATAGCCAGGGTAGCTCAGCGGTAGAGCAGGGGACTCATAAGCCCTTGGTCGGGAGTTCGATTCTCCCCTCTGGCACCAAAATCATTTATGGCCAATACAAAATCAGCAGCAAAAAGCGCCCGTCAGGACGCACGCCGTCGCGAGCGCAACGCGTCCACCATCACGGGAATCAAAACCCGCACGAAGAAACTTCGCACTGCGATCGAAGGCAAAGACGCCACTGCTGCAAAAGCAGAATTCAGCACCTTTTCGTCTTCTCTCGATAAGGCTGTAAAGAGCGGAACGATCCACCGCAATGCGGCCAATCGCCGCAAGAGCCGCCTCAACAAGGCGCTCGTCAAAGCCTCGGCCGCCAAGTAAGAGCGACCGCGAGGTTCTTAACCACGGGGAGACACGGAGGAAGCGGAGCAAATCTCCAAACCGAAGTGTCCTCCTTGGCTCAAGAAATAGTGTGCCCCATCTTACAAAGCCAGCCGTCCGTCCCCTCACCTTTCTCCCGTTTTTCATTCGCTCCCTGCGAGCCAATTCAAGGCGTTCTTCTGATCTGCCCCGCTCATTATGACCTTGAATAAAAAGTCCCGCCCGCCGCAGAAAAAGCCACTGCGCTCGCTCTACGTCTCCCTCACAGGCGTGGAATTCGGTTACGTCCCGAAACGCTGGGTCAAGGCGCTCACCGGTCTTTTCCTGCTCGCGCCGTCGTGGATATTGAGCGTCACATTTTTCCAAGTCATCGTGCAAAGCGCGCGTCAGGAGAACTTCTGGAACAATCCGACCTTTTTGTATTTTGCGCTGAGCGTGGTGACGGGCGTGTTTCTTTTCTATGCCTGCAAGCCGCTGATCTGGGGATACGTCATCGGCCACGAACTCACACATGCGATCTGGGCCTGGCTGCACGGCGGTGGTGTGTATGATTTCAAAGTCGCGCGCAGCGGTGGACACATCGTTACAGATAAAACAAACACCTGGGTCGTCCTCTCGCCTTATTTTTTCCCATTCTACACGGTGCTGTGGTTGGCGTCCTGTGGATTGGCTTTATTGATCAGTGGCGTGCGTGTTGAATCCAGCGCGCTTTATGCCGGCATCGGCCTGACATGGGCTTTTCATATGGCCTACACGATTGCGATGATCGCCAAAGGTCAGCCGGATCTCGAATACGGCGGTGTGTTTTTTTCCATCGTTCTGATTTATTTTCTCAACCTCGTCTTGATTTCGTGCCTGTTGGTTGTGGCATCCCCTGCGATCAGTTGGAGTGGATTTTTTGCGGAGCTTTTCACAAATACCGTTGAGTTCTCAGCGCACACCGAACGCGTTGCGAGGATGCTTTTGAAAATCTAAGGTCATTACCCCAATAAAGTTATTGGTTTCCCGCAGCCATTTTGATGCGTATTGTCTCCCGTATGGCACACGACTTTGAGGGAGGGATTGATAAGAAGGCGCTTCAAATCAACGTGGACAAACGAATCTACGGAACATTTGCGGAGATCGGGGCAGGGCAGGAAGTCGCTCGACATTTTTTTGCAGTAGGCGGCGCGGCAGGAACGATTGCAAAAACCATGTCGGCTTACGACATGACTTTCAGCGATGCGATTTACGGCACGAGCGACCGCTACGTCAGTCGCTCGAGGCTTGAAACGATGCTCGGGCACGAGTTCGACCTGCTACTGGAACGCCTCGATGCGACAACTGGAGCTAATCGCCGATTCTTTGCGTTTGCAGACACCGTGGCAGCGCGAAGTTTCCGCAGACATGACGAATCTCATGGTTGGATGGGCCTGCGCTTCCAGCACGAACCGCGCGCTCCCTACAGCGAAATCATCCTGCATGTGCGAATGCTCGACTCTGAAAATATCCATCAGCAAGAAGCGCTGGGCATTTTTGGCGTCAACCTCGTTCACGGCGCAACCTACCATTCCAGCGACCCGCGGTTGCTCATCAAATCACTCTCCGACGGCCTCAAACCCGGCCGCATTGAAGTCGATATGATTCGCTTCTCCGGACCAGCATTTCCTGGCATCGATAATCGAATCATGAACCTTGAGCTCATTGTTCAAGGACTCACCCAAGCAGCGCTCTTTCGGCCCGATGGCGAAGTGGTGCAGGCGGCGGAGGCATTCTACAAAAAACCTCTACTCGTCGAGCGCGGCAGCTTCCGTCCCGTAACACTTGTAACAAATGACATGCTCGATGGGGCCTTGAAAATCTTCGAAAACGAGGACGGCATGCAGGATACAAATCCTGAGATCCTGATGGAAATCACCATGCAAAATCTCTTATCCAGCGGCCATCTTGACCTGCGTGATTTTCTGGATCGGGTTGACATGCTCGGCGCGTTGGGTCGCACCGTTTTGATTTCCAACTACGGGGAATTTTATCGACTGGTAAACTTTCTGACGCGCTACACGGCTGGCCCGATCGGCCTTCCCATGGGCATTCCTGGCTTGGCCGATATCTTTGACGAAAAGTATTACACCATGCTGGATGGCGGCATCCTGGAGGCCCTCGGCCGACTCTTCAAAAAGAATGTGCGCCTCTACGTGTATCCATTTCAATCCCCCGGCGGCGAACTGGTGAACTGCGAGAACTTCCGCGTGGCGCCCCATCTCAAGCACCTCTACGTCCATCTGCGCGAGAATGGCATGATCCGAACTATCAAAGATTTTCAGCCCGAATATCTAAAAATTCACTCCCCGCGTGTGCTTGAACTGATTCAAAAATCCGATGCCTCATGGGAATCGATGGTCCCTGCCGAAGTTGCAAAAATAATCAAGCAGCGAGGGCTTTTTCGTGCTCCGATAAACTAGCGACCGCACTTAAATCGACGGACCGACATAGCCGCGAGGGTCAATATCCATGCGGCTGAATCCCGAAGACAGAATGGCTTTCTGAATATCGTCATCGCTCGTTCTGCCCTGCTCTGCGGGAGCAATCTGCACCAAAGCAGCGGGAAATTTTTCTTCCAAATAGCGCACACGAAAAACTCGGTAACCCAACGCACGCAATGCCGCTTCCCCGCGCTCAACAAGCGCCAGCGCATCCGGGGTCACACGCGTGCCGTGGGGGATACGCGAGGAAAGGCAGGGTTGCGCAGGCGCATCGTGAGTCGGCAATCCAAGCCGACGCGACAATTCCCTGACCTCGGCTTTGGTTAGACCCGCTTCCTTCAGCGGCGCAAGAATACGAAACTCCGCTGCCGCACGGGATCCGGGGCGAAGATCTGCGACATCATCCGCATTTTCGCCATAGGCAATGCGCAAGAAACCGCGAGACCGCGCTATCGATTCCATCTGGGCAAACAACTCCGCTTTGCAGAAGTAACAACGATTGGGAGGATTTTTGAGATACTCCTCATTTTCGAATTCCGACGTTTTTACAACGTCCACACGGGAGCCGATTTTTTTTGCAACCTCCAAAGCCTCTTGCAAAGCGGTTCGCGGGAGGCTGGGGCTGTCGGCAATCACTCCGAGCACTTGGTCGCCCAAGGACTGCTGAGCCAAAGCGAGCAGACACGTGCTATCCACCCCGCCGGAGTAGGCGACAAGCAACGGCGCGGCAGAGCTTAGAATTTCAGCAAGTCGGGCGGATTTTTCCTCAAGCGTCACAGAGAAAGTCTCGAGTAGAGGACATCGAGAGGCAACTGCAGCCCGATGAAAAATTCTCCGAATTCCGCGTATTGAGCGCTTACCTCGTCAAAACGCATTTCATAGACGATGGATTTGATATCCGATGTCGTCTTAGCGAAAAGCGTCACGAACCACTCCCCGTCATCCAAGCCGGTTGATCCCGTAATGAGCTGCAGCACGCGACCGGAATACGTGCGACCGACGCGGGCATGCCCAGCCATGAGTTTTTTGCGGGAATCAAAATCCATGGCATACCAGTTCTGGCCAGGGGCGCGGCGTTTCGACATCGGGTAGAGGCAGACCACCGGCCAGTCCGGCAGATTCGGCTCGAGTCGGTCCTTAAGGTATTTCTTCATGCGGGCTTGGAACGCCTGCATTTTTTCCTCAAACGCCGGTGTGCCAGGCGAGAGATTTTCCTCCGTATCCAATGTGCGCGCATATTCCTCGTCGCTGGTTGTGTATTCACTGCGTTCGGTCATCGACAACCAACTGAAGACGGGAGTTAAAATATCCGGCCCCAGCGCGAGGGAGATTCGCTTCGAGAAAGCATCCGCCAACTGCAAATCCGGGGTCAGCAGCATGAAGCCGATGTCGGCCTTTGGCGTGACCATGCTGAACGTGAGCAGTTGCGTATTCGGTGTCGCGCGAATCTCACGAACAAGCTCCGCAAGCGCTGTTTTAGCGGCAATACGGGCGGTTCGGTCGAGGACTTCCCATTGGGAATATTCGAGGCGGAAGAAGAGATGAACGGCGTGACGGCCCTCGACGGGCAGAATTTCAGGAAGTGGCTGCATGGTGAGTGGTGATTAAAATATTTCGTTATGGATTAAAAAACGATTGCAATCCGCGAAGCATACAACGATTTTTCGAATCCAATTCAAAAAATCATGGCAGACGTAGCAAACAAATACAGCGACAACGTAACGGGCAAGTTCTATGTGGACGATCAGTGCATCGATTGCGACCTGTGCCGCGAGACGGCACCGGCCAACTTCAAACGCAATGATGATGGCGGTCACAGCTACGTTTACAAACAACCGGAATCTCCCGAAGAAGAGGCCCTCTGCCAAGAGGCGATGGAAGGTTGCCCGGTGGAAGCCATCGGAAACGACGCTTAATTTTACATCATCTTACCAGGCTCCCGGTGCATTGCCGCCGGGGGCCTTTTTTTATGGATTCCCTAAGAGCACGAGTGATCGCCGAGTGGCGGGGGCTGGAAGAGGCCGTGGAGCGCAAGGATCGTTGCTTCGCTGTGGGGGACCTCCTCAAAAAACTCCTCCCCAAGCTCGGCCTCAACGAAAAGCTCAATGAGGAACAAGTCAAAGACGCCTGGCTCGAGGTGGTCGGTCAATTTTTAGCTCAACACTCGGTGCCTTCTGGATTGAGCAGCGGTGTTTTGATGATCCAAGTTTTGCAGCCCAGCGTGCGCTACGAACTCGAGCGAAACTGGAAAGGTCCGATCCTCCAAAAACTGCAGGATCGCTTCGGCAAGAACGTGATCAAGGACGTAAAATTCCGGATCAGCTGAAAAACACGCCCTCTCCACAAAATTATCATTGCCAAGTTACGCCACAAACGAAGAACGTGAGTCGTCGCAGGCACAGTGCCCGCTAAATATTTTTTCACATGAGCGAACGAAGAGTTGTAGTGACAGGCATGGGCGTGGTGAGCCCGGTTGGAAATGATGTCGAAACATTCTGGAATGCACTGACAGAAGGTCGTAGCGGCATACGCCGGTTCGAGGCTTTTGATTCCACAAATTTCGACTGCAAAATCGCTGGCGAGGTTCAGAATTTCGAAGCGGTCAAATTTTTCAAAAATCCTAAAACAATCAAACGCACCGACCGCTTCACCCAGTTCGCTATGGCTGGAGCCAAGATGGCACTGGAGGATTCCGGAATTGATCTTGAGACCGTCGACCGCACACGCTTCGGCGTCATGCTCGGCAGCGGTATTGGCGGCCTCGACAGCATGGAAAAGGAAGCCCAGCGCTTGATGGAACGCGGACCTTCGCGCGTCTCGCCATTCACCATCGCCATGATGATTTCCAACATGGCCAGCGGGATTGTTTCGATGGAATACGATCTGCGCGGACCGAACATGTGCATCGTCACGGCTTGTGCGACCGCGAACAATTCGATTGGCGAAGCCTGGCGCATCATCAAATTCGGAGACGCCGACGCCTTCATCGCCGGCGGATGCGAAGCAACAATCACCCCGCTGGGAATTGCTGGATTCGCCTCAATGAAAGCATTGAGCGTGCGCAATGATGACCCACAGAAAGCCTGCCGCCCGTTCGACAAAGATCGCGACGGCTTTGTGATGAGCGAAGGCGCTGGCATCGTTGTTCTCGAGGAATACGAAAGCGCCAAAAAACGCGGCGCGAAGATTTATTGTGAACTCGCCGGTTACGGATGCTCTGCGGATGCCTACCACATGACGGCTCCCATGCCCGAAGGTGAAGGAGCCGCCCGCGCGATCAAACTCGCCCTCAAACACGGCAAGACGAATCCC
>JBEIMO010000091.1:0-7860 GCA_040378625.1 Verrucomicrobiia bacterium
AAGGCGGCGGGATTTGATGGAATCGAAATCCACTCGGCGAACGGCTATCTTCTCGATCAGTTTCTCCAATCAAAAACCAACCAACGCACCGACTGCTACGGTGGCAGTTTGGAAAATCGTTTCCGTCTTTTGAAAGAAGTTCTCGAAGCCGTGTGCACCGTGTGGCCGTCCAACCGAGTCGGCGTGCGACTCTCCCCCAATGGCGTTTTCAATGACATGGGCTCGCCGGACTTCCGCGAAACATTTCTCTACGCCGCATCGCAGTTGAATACCTTCAGCCTTGCTTACCTGCATGTGATGGATGGCCTTGAGTTTGGATTCCACCAACTCGGAGAGCCAATGACTTTGGCCGATTTCCGCACAGCATTCCATGGTCCGATCATGGGAAATTGCGGCTACACAGCCGAATCAGCGGAGGCGGCGATTGCGAATGGTGCGGCCGACTTGATTGCATTTGGACGCCCCTTTTTGAGCAATCCCGACCTCGTGGAACGCTTCGCCAACAGATGGGAACTTAATCCCCCAGCGGAGATGAGTGCATGGTCTGCGCCGACAGCTGAAGGTTATACGGACTTTCCGTTTCACCAGAAAAGCTAAGGCCGCAGGCAATAAGGCTCAGGATTTGAGCGTCACGCCGTCGTCGTTGATTTCAATCAACTGCTGACGGTAGAGGCTTCCCAACGCTTGCTTGAAGGCTTTTTTACTGGTCTGAAAAGCAATGCGGATATCTTCCGGCGAACTACGATCCGAGAGCGCCAACCTGCCCTTGCCGGCGCGAAGAGCCTTGAGAATTTCGTCCGCCAACGGCTCAACACGACGGTAACCTTGAGGATCCAAGCCGAGGTCGATCTTTCCATCTGGCCTAACCAAGCGCACATAGCCTTGGTATTTTTCTCCAACATGGAGATCCATGCCAATCTCCGAACGATAGAGCAGACCGAGACGGGAATTATCAATCACCGCATTGTATCCCAACGGAGTTGGCGAGGCGATGAGGAGCGAGACTTTCGACCCCTCGATGTATGGCGGCGGCGTGGTATCGATATGTTCGCTCAAGCGGGTTGACGCAACAATTCGGCCGCTTTGTTCATCGACAAAAATAAAGACAACGACTGTCTCGCCAACGCGGACTTTTTTTTCCTGCTCGCGCATCGGCAGGAGCAAATCCTTGTTCAATCCCCAATCCAAAAACGCACCCATCCGGGGATGAACCTGCCTCACTTCCAAAGCTGCAAAATCCCCGACAAATGCCACCGGCATCCGAGTGCTCGCTACAAGCCGATCCTCGGAATCCCGATAAATAAAAACTTCCAACTCATCGCCTGGTCCTGCGCCTTGAGGAATCGAGTCACCCGGCAAAAGGATCTCCCCCAGATCTCCCCCATCCAGATACAATCCAGGTCTCCGATCTTTTAAAACAGTCAGCACATTGGGTTTTCCGAGGATTGCCATATGCCACACTAAAACAGGAAATCCTTCCGCTGCCTACGCAGGAATCAAAACCACAAGCGCAATGCCGTGTTTATGCCGTATTAAGAAAAAATTGGCCACAGAGGCCACAGAGAGCTCAGAGGATAAATGCATAAAAAACGATCTGCATTCCATTAGAAACCATTCCTGTAAATCTTGGTAATCCTGTCATCCTGTCTAAAAAGCATTCAGGGTGGCGCCCAGAGCTTCGATGTCGGAGGATTGATGGGCTGCGGTGACTGTGATGCGCAAGCGGGCGGAGCCTTTGGCGACAGTTGGGAAACGGATGGCTGGCACGAGAAATCCTGATTCGCGGAGAGACTGTGCCGTTTTCATGGCTTGGGATTCCTCACCGATAATCAGAGGAACAATAGCGCAGCTGGATTTCGAAATCCCGAGGACACCTTCAAGGCTGCGAATGTTTTTCCAAAGAGCTTCTCGCAAGGCCACGCCTTCGTTTGATCTCACAATCTCAACCGCCTTGGCGGAGGCTGCGGCAACTGGCGGCGGCGGTGATGTGGAAAAAATAAAGCTACGCGCCCGATTAATGAGAAACTCACGCAAGGCGGTTCTGCCGGCGATGTAGGCTCCGTGCGATCCCAGAGCCTTGCCGAGAGTTCCCATCTGAATTTCGATTCTTTCACCGAGATTCAATTGTTCGGCCAATCCCCCGCCATTTGGTCCGAGAACACCGACGGCATGTGCCTCATCAAGGAACAACCATGCGCCGTAACGGTCTTTGAGATCGACGAGTTCGTGAAGCGGTGCGAGATCACCATCCATGCTGTAAATGGACTCTGCGACAACCAGAATGCGGGCCTTAGGATGGGTGCGCGTGGCCCATTGCAGATGGCTTTCCAATTTATTGAGGTCGTTATGCGGAAACACACGCAGAGTTGCGCCACTCAATCGGGAGGCATCCACCAAGCAGGCGTGCGAAAGTTTATCGAGAATAATAACGTCCGCACTTCCGCAGATCGCAGGAATCGTTCCCATGGCCGCCGCATAGCCACTGCTAAAGCTGAGAGCCGCCTCGGTGCGTTTGAAGTCGGCCAAAACTTGTTCCAGCATTTCATGGGCGGTCATCGTTCCACAAATCAAGCGGGAGGCGCCCGCCCCGAAGCCTCCCCTCGCCCACTCGGATTCAGCAGCCTCTTTTAATGCGGGATGCACGGCGAGCCCCAGATAATCGTTGGACGAAAAATTCACCAATGTGCGGCCATTGCGCACCACTCGAGGAAGCTGAGGAGACTCCAACGCCACGAGGCTGCGCCTCAGGCCCTGACGGTCAATTTCAGCGAGCGAGCTGGTTAAAAATTCCTCAAAACCGCCAGAATCCTCAGCAGAAGATTCCATATCAGCCACGGGCAATGATGTGGCACATATCACGCACCGCCGTTTCGAGCCCAACCGTTACAGAGCGGGAAATGATCGAATGTCCAATATTCAATTCTTCCAATCCCGGAAGAGCCAGAATGGCGGCGGTGTTTTCATAGTTGAGCCCGTGACCAGCATTCACCCTCAAACCCAACTCAAGCGCCTGAGCGGCTCCACGCATTAACTTTTGAAGCTCCGCCTGGCGCGCAACGCCTGATGCGTTGGCGTAGGCTCCCGTGTGAAGCTCGATAAAATCCGCGCCCAGTTCGGCTGCCTTCCGAATTTGAATGTCATCGGGATCAATAAAAAGACTGATGCGCGCGCCGATAGCATGAAGACGTGCGATGGCTGATTTAAGAGCCTCCGCGCGCCCCACGCAGTCGAGGCCGCCTTCGGTTGTGACTTCCCTTCGGTCTTCAGGAACCAAACACACATCCTCTGGGCGAACCTTCTCAGCGATGCAAAGAATGTCCTCGGAAAGCCCCATTTCAAGGTTCAGCTTGGTCGTTATTTTTTCACGAAGCAGAAAGATGTCGCGGTCTTGAATGTGACGTCGGTCCTCACGGAGATGCGCAGTAATTCCAACCGCACCGGCGCGCTCGGCAATGAGTGCCGCCGAGATTGGATCGGGCTCCGCATTGTGGCTATCAGGCTGTTCGCGATAACGCGCCTGTCGCAAGGTGGCAACGTGGTCGATATTAACTCCGAGACTTGGCATATCCGCTATATTCACGCCGCACGCGCCATGCTGCAAGAACGGCATCACGCAGCGCCGCTAGGCCGTTGAGTGGCGAAACCTTGGAACCCTTCACGTCGGCCCATTCGACGGGCAGCTCGAGCAAGCGAAAACCTAAAGTCTGAGCGACAAGGATGGCCTCCACATCAAATCCAAAGCCATCCTGCTGAACCCTCGAGAAGATTTCTTGTGCGGCCTTTCGGTGAAAGGCTTTGAATCCGCATTGCGTATCCGCCAATCGCGTAATCCCCAGCAAACGCAGCGCAAAATTGAAGATCCGCCCGGAGAACTCGCGTGGCGCGGACTGGTGGACTTGAATGATGCTCTCCGGGTGACGCCGACTTCCAATGAGAACATCCGCCTCCTGCGAATGATTTAAAAAATTGGGAATATAATTCAATGGCACGCTCAAGTCGGCATCCATAAAAAAAACCAGATCGCCCTTCGCTCGCAGCATCCCGGTTTTAACAGCATATCCTTTTCCCCGGGCCACGGGATTGCACACCACATCAAACCGAGGATCCCCGCCCACGGCCTCTCGAACAGCCTCCACTGTGCCATCCGTGCTGAGTTCAACCACAATAATAAACTCCCAAGGTTCATTGAGAAATGTGCTACGGATTTTGCGAATGGATGGGGGCAAACGAACCGCTTCATTTTTCGCGGGACTGACAATACTGACGGCTGGAGCTTGATCAGACATGGGATGCGGTTTATCCCAATCGAAGATCTATGCGCTTGTTTAAAACCCCAGTGCCGGAAATTGCCATCATATGCATCGCAATTGTTTTGCGTTGCTGGCTCATCGAAATCAAGCCTCCGCATTTTGATGAGGGCATCAACGGATGGTTCGCGGATCAAATGACAACAATGGGTTACTACCGCTACGACCCGGCCAATTATCATGGTCCGCTGCACTTCTACGCCGTGTTTCTTTCCCAGACACTTTTCGGCAGAGAGGTCTGGGCGCTGCGCCTTCCCGCCATTCTAGCGAGCATTCTGGCTGTTTGCGCGATGCTGCGGTTTCGGGAGTTCTTCGGAACGGGCGTGACCCGCCTTGCCTCGCTGGCCATGGCGCTTTCGCCGGCGATAGTATTTTACGGGAGATATTCCATCCATGAGTCCTGGCAGGTGCTTTTCTGTATCCTATTTCTTCAAGGTCTGCTCGGCCTGTGGCAGTTTGGAACCAGAAAACATTTCTTTATCCTCATTGCCGCAGCGACTGGTTTGATTCTCACCAAAGAGACCTACATCCTGCACATCGGATGTTTTGCCTTAGCCGCTCTCACTCTTTGGCTCTGGCAATTCGTTCTCCCCTCGCGGGCCTCACTACCGATTGCCAAACAACAGTGGAACCGCGATGACATCATTCTCGGTGGAGGAATCGCCGCGCTGGTCCTTGTGTTTTTTTATTCCGGAACATTCCGCGACTTCCGTTCTTTGAGCGGCCTCTACGAAACATTCACGATCTGGATGAAAACCGGCGTCGAATCCGGCGGGCATGAAAAAACATCTTACGATCTGATCAAGCCGCTGAATTACTATTGGGTCGCCCTCATGGCCCGCTACGAGTGGCCCGCCCTCGCCGGATTGATCGCCTGCGTGAGATTTGTAATGCCCTCAGATGCGCGTTACCGCTTCATCGCCATCGCCGGCGCAGGCACACTCCTCGCCTACTCGATTATCCCCTACAAAACACCTTGGTGCATTGTTTCGATCATCTGGCCATTTTACCTGACGCTTGGAGGGTTCCTGAAAGAATGGTCTGACCGCTGCGCGCGGCGGCGTGTTTGGCTCATCGCCCTGCCATTGCTAATCGTGTCCACTACCGAAGCGATCCGACTGAATTTTTATAACTTTACGGATGACTCCGAACCTTATGTCTACGTCCAAACTTACGAGGACATCTGGAAATTTACTGATCCCGTGCTGCATACCGCCAAAAGCCAACCGGACGGCTATCAGATGGAAGGCGTCATTCTCCTCGACAGTTACTACCCGCTGCCTTGGATGCTTGGAGACTTTCATAAGATCGCCTACCACAAAAAAGAATCTCCGCCGGCGCGATGGGATGCGGATTTTATAGTCATCGAGTCCAAGAACGAAAAGGACGCCGAAAGCCACTTTTCCCAGTCGTATCACAAAATCAAATTCCGCCTGCGCAGCGGTCAGGAGGACTGCACCGCCTATCTCTCCACTAAAAAATTTCCCAACGTCAAAGGCACAGAACCCGTTTTTATGCCTGAGCCTGCTCCTTCAAATTGAAATCGATCGGGGTCACAGGACGTCTTTTGACGGCAGCATTGGCAATGGTGGCGAGCGCCGTTGTCTGCGGGGTCATTCTGGGATTTCTGCTTGGCGGCCTGACACAATCGACTGCTTGGATTTCGCTGGCAAGCGGCATGGTTATTGGGGCTATGGCTTTTGCTTCAACGAGCAAACGAAAGACACCATCCCTCACGCCATGGGATTGGTTAATGTTCGCTGTTTTTGCCATCGCCTCGTTGCGCGCATTTCTTTGGTTGATCTATAGAGTTGGCGATGAGGTGCGCATCCTCTCGCCCTACAATCTCGGCGACATTTCACTTCATATTCAGTTTATCCGCTACCTCGCATCCGGTGTCTCGTTTTGGCCTGAAAGCCCGATTTTAAGCGGAACCCCGATGGTTTATCCTTTGGGGGCAGATCTCTGGAACAGCTTGCTTCTCTTGATCGGCGTGCCGCTGGAGCAAGGATTGATATGGGCGGGACTGGCAGGCGCCATGGTGACCGCCTGGGCGCTCTGGCGCTGGGGCGGCGCATTTGCCATTGCGGCACTTCTTTTCAATGGCGGTCTGGCAGGGTTTGCAATTTTTCAGACCGGCCAGATTTCCGACTTTCAATCCGAAATGGCTTGGAAAAACATTTTTCTCACGATGTTCGTCACCCAGCGCGGGCTGCTCTATGCTTTACCATGCGGGCTCCTCCTCCTGCAGGCATGGAGGGAAGATTTTTTTGGAGAAGGCTCAAAAATTCCCCAATCGGTTCAATTTCTCCTCTATGCCTCACTGCCACTTTTCAATGCCCATGCCTTTCTTTTTTTAAGCCTTACCCTCGCTAGCATTTTTGTTTTTGAGCCAAGCTCAAGACGGCAGCTGATCGTTTTTGTAGTATTGGCTCTCATCCCGGCATCCATTGCCGCCTACTTTGTGACGGGATATTTTTCGGCTTCTTCCGGGCTGCGCTGGCTTCCAGGCTGGATGCAAGGATCCTCTGGAGCGATGTTTTGGATCGCCAATTTCGGGATCACACTTCCGCTTGTCGTCGTGTTGGCCTGGAAAGGAATCATCCAAGGCAACGCTTCCTCCCGCAGCTTTTGCATTCCCGCACTCGGCGTCGGAGTTCTTTGCGGATTCATCGCCTTTGCGCCATGGGAATGGGACAACACCAAACTCATGCTTTGGTCATGGATCGCCTGCGCACCATTTCTGTGGGAACTCGTTCTCAAGCCACTCCCCCGACTTCTGAGTTCGGGACTCTGTGTCATTCTTTTTTTCTCCGGAGCGGTTTCCTTGATTGGCGGACTTGATGGACGCCATGGTTACGAACTCTCGACTCGACTCGAACTCGCCACCGCCCGCATCGCCTTGAATGATGTGCCTCCGGGAACACGCATTGCCATTGATCCGCAATTCAATCATCCCGCCATCCTGCTCGGATATCCTGTCGTGTGCGGCTACGAAGGCCACCTCTGGAGCCATGGTCTTAAATATCGGGATACATGGGACAAACTCGCCTTGGTTTTGAAACAACAACCCGACTGGAGACAGACCGCGCAGGAAATCGGCGCAAAATGGGTTTATCTGAAAGGACAAAAAACCATTCCCGTGCCGCCATCCAATCAGAGCGATTGAGATGGTGCGCGATACAGGGTTCGAACCTGTGACTTCTTGCGTGTGAAGCAAGCGCTCTACCGCTGAGCTAATCGCGCAAACTTGTGATATTCTGCAACTTCCGAAATATCAGAAAACCCGATTTTTGTGCTTGTAACCTGATTTTGTAACCCGATAATTTCAAGGCATGAGCAAGCCAGAGAAACCACAGGAAAAGAAGTCAGATTGGGCAAAAGTTGGGCCATGTTTATACAGATACCGAGGGCAGACATACTACGCTTTGGTAAAGCATGGAGGCAAGCAGATTCGCCAGTCTCTCGAGACTACAGATGCCGCTCTGGCAAAGCGAAAACTGGCGGCTTTTAAGGCGAATCTGGAAAGGATCGACCCCGAAGTGGCAAGGCG
>JBEIMO010000092.1:0-7833 GCA_040378625.1 Verrucomicrobiia bacterium
GCATGGCAGCAATATCCTCCGCCCCCACTCGATTGCGGAAGTAGGCCAAATCTGGCGATCCAACCGAGAGCGTTGCGCTGGTGAGAACCGTGCAGGCTCCCTCTCGAAAGAGCAAACGCCGGAGTGCATCGGCAAGGTTTACTGGAGCTGTTCGCAACGTGCAGAATTGTTCCGTGCGACCATATTGCTCAACCCAATAAACGTGGTCCGGTTCTTCCAGTGCGAGAAAGTCAGTGATGCCTGCGCGAGCCGTTCGGAGCTTGCGGGCGGTTTCCTGCAATTCGGCTTTGTGTTGATCGTCCTTGCATTTATCGGCCTCGATCGCCACCAACTCGCCGAGGCGGGTGAGTGCCTTGCAAACATCGCCGCCCTCGGCCAAACCTGATTCCCTGACTCGGAATTCCCGCCCACGTTTGAACTCACAACGCGTTGCAATCTGATTAAAAAAAGCATCCGCTTCGGGAAGCACTTCGCTCACGACGCTGCAAGCAGGACCATTTTTTAAAAGCTGAAAGAGACCACGCTTCGTGCGGGGGTTGTAGAGGCGCTGGATGCTGCGCCGAAGCCCAATCTGAGAGAGTTCCATCCCGATGTGTCTGGCTGCCACCTCCTCCATCGTGTGAGCCTCGTCAAAAATCACAAAGTCATTCGCAAAAAGAAGTCCGCCAGTGCGGTTCTCCGCGTCATCAACACCATTGAGCAACGTAAAAAACAACGCATGGTTCAAAACAACCATCTTCGCATTCGCCACTCGGCGACGCAGAGACTGATAGAAGCATCCCGAGGCCGGACCGCATGTTTTTGGCGTGCACAGATGCTGCTCGCTACGAACCTCCTCCCAAACGGCAGGATCTGGTTGTTCGAGAAAATCACTCAACGACCCATCTTTTGTATTCTGACTCCACTCACGAATGCGCTCCAACTCGGCATGCTGCGGGGTGCTGAGAAGTTCCTTCGATTGCCCAAGAGCGCGAGCCAGACGCGTCGTGCAAAGGTAATTTTGACGCCCCTTAAGAAGAACGGCCTCGAACTCATCCGGCACGAGTTTTTGCACAAGCGGAATGTCTTTATACATCAACTGCTCTTGGAGAGCGATCGTGTGCGTGCAGATGATGGCCTTTTTCTTTGATCGAACCGCATGCAGCGCGGCCGGGATGAGATAGGCGAGAGATTTGCCAACGCCCGTTCCTGCCTCCACGACAAGATGCCCCCCCTGCTCCAACGTGCGGGCCACCGATACAGCCATCTGCTGTTGTTCGGCACGGTATTCAAAGCTCGACGCTCCAGACAATTTTCCAGTAGCCGAAAAAATTTCCTCCACCTCTCTTTCAAAAGCGGATGCCTGCCCCCCATCAAAATCCTCACGGATCGAAATCATGACTTCATGTTATGAAGCGAACCCCTGTAAGCAAGATTCCCGCTATTCTCATTTGCGATTTTCTTTGAGGAACAGGTTTGACCAACAGGCATACCATGTCATAAAGTATTTGCTCAATCTGGTGAGGTGGCTGAGTGGTCGAAAGCAGCGCTTTGCTAAAGCGCCGTAGTCCAAAAGGCTACCGAGGGTTCGAATCCCTCCCTCACCGCCAGCTTTAGACCTCCTCCGAAGTGTTTTCGTCTTCCAAAAGATTCACCGCCTGTTGATCCGGAAGACTCTCCACGCTCCGCAGTTTACGCTCCATCATTCGCGTGCGGGTTCCTACTTGGTCGATCTCGTTGGATGCGGTGTTGAGCTTTTTCTTAACGCTTTCGAGAACTGCTCCGAATTTAGAAAACTCGGTTTTGACAGCGCCCAGCGTTTGCCAGACCTCACTCGAGCGCTTCTCGATAGCCAGTGTGCGGAAGCCCATTTGAAGACTGTTGAGTAAGGCCACCAATGTGGTCGGCCCGGCAATGATGACACGATGATCCCGCTGGATCGACTCGGCTAACTCGCGACGGCGCAGAACTTCCGCATAAAGGCCTTCAGTGGGAAGAAACATGATCGCAAAATCCGTCGTTGCGGGCGGATTGAGATATTTTTCCCGAATGGTTTTTGCATTCGTTTTTACGGCTGTCTCGAGTTGCTTAGCCGCCGCTTCGGCCTCGCTAACGGCACCTGCATCGAGGGCGCTCACCAATCGTTCATAATCTTCTTTGGGAAACTTTGCGTCGATTGGCAACCAGACGGCGGATTGATCCTCATTGCGCCCAGGCAACTTGACGGCAAATTCCACACGCTCGCCATCACCTTTCGTTGCCACATTTTTGTCGTATTGCTGTGGGCTGAGAAACTGCTCCAGAATCGCCGCCAACTGCATCTCTCCCCATGCGCCACGGGTCGTGACGTTGGTCATCACCTTCTTCAAATCCCCCACCCCTTGAGCAAGGGTCTGCATATTCAGCATCGCAGACTGAACCTTATCGAGATTATCACTCACCATCTTGAACGACTCACCAAGACGCCGCTCGAGAGTTGACTGCAGTTTTTCCTCAACCGTGGCCCGCATGGCCTCGAGTTTGGCATTATTGTCCTGCTGAAGGCTTGTGAGTTTGGCTTCGACAACTGTGCGTAAATTTTCAAGTCGCTCCTCGTTGGCACGCGTGAGTTCGGCGAGTTGCTGATTTTGGAGTTCGAAGGAATTTTTGACTGATCCTGATAATGTCTGAATTTCCTGACGTGTGCTATCCGTGAAGGATTGGCGAAATTCCGTGATCTGGCTCCCCAGAGATTCGCGCAGGGCATGAACGCTCTCCGATTGCGTCCGCAAGGCCTCCTTGGTCACCTCCGAGGCATTGGCCGCACCGGTCTGGATATATTGGAAAATCTCCTGACGATTTGCCGAGTTTTCCTGACGCAATAGCGACTCGAATTCAGATTTCAAGCTAGCGGCCAATTCAGAGCCATCACGTTTCCCTCGGAGGACAAGATAGGCGACCGCTATTAATGAGAGTCCAGAAAACAGCGCCGTTGATAGAAGAAGAACGTTCATTTCGGATTTTCGAAAACGCTACCAAGGCCATGGAATTTCCGCATCCCTAAAAGACCAATGAGACAACGCTCAAATGGAGATTGGCTAAAAATCAAAAAAAACTTTCCGAGCTTGGGGAAAGTGGAGCGGGTGAAGGGATTCGAACCCTCGACATCAACCTTGGCAAGGTTGCACTCTACCAACTGAGTTACACCCGCAGAGTGAAAATGACTCTATCGGGAAGTTACAGTTCGTCAAACAAAACTTTCGTTTTTTTGAACTTTCAAAAAAAGAAACAGTAACAAAAAAAGGCACCCGGATTTTGTCCGGATGCCTTTGTAAGCTGTAATCGATGAAGATTAGCGACGACCGAAGTCACGGCGTCCGCCGCCACCTCCGCCACCACCACCGCGACGATCATCACGACCGCCGCCGCCACCACCACCGCGGAATTCACGGCGAGGTCCGTCGAAACGGCCACCACCGCCGCCACCTGGAGGACGGTCTTCGCGGGGACGCGCTTCGTTGACGGTGAGCGCACGACCGTCGAGTTCTTTACCTTGAAGTTCATTAACAGCAGCCTGTGCTTCGGAGTCGGACGACATCGTCACGAAGGCAAATCCGCGTGAGCGGCCTGTGAATTTATCCTGCATCAGCATGACTTCGGAAACGGAGCCGCACTGCGAGAACAGGTCTTGAATGGCGATTTCTGTCGTATTGAAGGACAGATTGCCGACGTAGAGTTTATTACCCATGGTTTTACTATTTTTACCGCATTGGGATCGAAGCCTGTTCCCGACTACCGGGTTTCAAACTACCTGAAGCTCTGCCACAGGACGTCCACCAAAATCTACGACCACATCTGCTGAAGTATCTCTATCTGTGTTTTTGGACTCGTTAGCAAATACTTTTTGGGAAATTTCTCTGGGGTCTTTTACTACAGTTGACGAATGAGGGTTAAATTTGGAGATTCGTTGGAATGACATTTCTGAGAGCGGCACTGCTGGCGATGGCGATCGGGCTTATTCCCATGGAAGCGCATGCGCTCCAACAAATGCGTGTTCCGTTCAATTTTCAATGGGGCGAATCCGCCCAGCGCGTCGAGCAAAGCCTGCAAGGCATCAAGGCCAAGATCGTGGAACGGAAATCCCTGCAGGGCCGGAATATTTTCGTCGTGGAAGGCATTCCTCAACGCCTCCTGCAACGAACGCTCTTTTATTTTAGCTCCGATTCACTGGTGGAAATCGAACTTCAATATGGAGACAGCACTTGGGATGCCGTGAAATATTCCCAATTTTTTGATGAGATTCGTCAAAATATCGATGGCAAATACGGCATCGGTCGCTTGGTTACTCGGGAGAAAAACCGTGAGGGAGATGTGCTGCAAACACTGATTGGCTATCAATGGATGCAGGGCACCATGTCACTTCGCCTCTATCTTTTCACCGCTGAGAAAAATGAGGACACCGCGCGTGTGATGAGCCTCCACTACAAAGAAATTTAGCGCGCCACAAAGCGAATCGCGTTTCCCAAACGACTCCGCCAAGAGAGATCGTTATGCGCACCTCCGGGGATTCTTTGGATGGTGAATTCCTTGCCATCCGTCCAGCCCTTCTCTCTCAAAAGGCTTCCTAATAAGGCATGGTAACCTTCGTAGCATTCATCCAATCCCTGATCTCCGTAGTCGAAAAAGATTCGGATATTGGGGGGCAATTCTTGGCAATCCTCTAATGCAAGAAGTTGCGCGGAATTGTTCGGCAGCGATTGGGACACATCTTCGAAAGATGTCGAGAGACACAGGAATTTCGAAAAAACGCCCGGATGGTTCAGCGCGGTATAAAATGTATGGAGAGCCCCCAGAGCAGCCCCTCCGAGAATGCGGGACTCTGCTCGCGGGATCGTTCGATAATGCGCATCCAAATAGGGCACGAGCTCGGTGGCGATGAATTGCGCATAGGCGGCTCCGCCATGCTCGGGCGATAGGTCAAAGTCACGTCGACTCATATTGGCTTTGGCAATTCCCTCGGGGTGCCTTACGGCAACAACGATGGATTCGGGGATCACACCCTGTCGGGCGAGGAGATTGACCCATTCATCGGCTGCCCAATCAACTCCCGAACCAATACTGGTGGAGGGATCAAAAATATGATCCCCATCGTGAAGGATTATCAGTGGGAAACGATGGAATTGATCTTTGGTATAGCTGGGGGGAAGCCAGACCATTAGATCTCGATCTTCTCCCAGAACGCGTGAGACGATGCGTTCGTTCGCAAGACTTCCAGCAAGGCGATCCTTCCAATCAGCCACTGTGTGTTGAAGCGTTGCCGCGCCTTCAACGCAGTGCGCGAAAATCGGAGGAACCTGACCATAGGCATCAACCGCCTCACAATCCGAGTTGCCGCGTGTGATTTTATATTCCAAATGGAAACTGGTTTCAGCCTCGAAACCTCCCACCATGTAAGGCGCCTGCCACTCGAGTTTGAGAGCCTTTAAATGATTCCATTCGCCGAGAGCAGGGTGATTCCCCGTTATAAAAACAGGCGTTTCTGGGCGATCGATCGGAGGAACTATTTGAAAACAGATTCGGCTCATTGGCGGGAACCATACTGAGGACTGTCATTTAGGCAATGGCGGCTTGGGCTCGAAATGCGTGAAACATTTTTGAATAAAAGAATCGGATCGACGCGGCGGGGAAAATTGGCAGATTGTGTGGCATGTTGATCGCTGGGGACATGGAGACAACAGTAAATCCCGCTGAGGAACCAACCTCACACACGGGAGGCGTTCGCACATATTTTCGTGTGGATGAAGATGCCGGCACCGTCGTTCGCTGCCCTGCCTCAGACGCCCATATCATCGTATTCAATAGCCCGACAATCGATGATGAAGCGGATTTGATGGAGTATTACAACATCGACTACCACACGCTCCAATCGTCACTGGATCCGGAAGAACTTTCGCGTTTGGAATTCGAGGCCGACCACGCCGCTATTATTTTCAAACGGCCAAAAAGCTTTTCTGCGGATGACAATTTTTTGCTCAAGCTGACATCGACCGGCATCTTTCTTTATGAAGACCGCCTCGTCGTTGTTATGCCCGATGACGCTCCGCTTTTCGAAGGCCGACCGCCTTTTCGCGTCTTCTCGATTCAGGACGTCATCCTTCGCCTACTCTTTCAAAGCATCAGCCACTTCGAAGGCCACTTGAAAGCCATCAACATGCTTTCCGACTCACTGGAACGTCGCATCATCACGTCGATGGAAACGCGATTTTTACTGAACATGTTCGCGCTGGAAAAAAGCCTGGTTTATATCCTGAACGCAATCAACTCGAACGCGGCACTTTTTGACAAACTCAAATCTGGAGCTGAAAAACTGGGGTTCAACCACGAACAGATCCGCACGCTGGAAGATATCATCATCGAGAACCAGCAGTGTCTCCGCCGCTCGGAGATTTACTCGCAAGTTATCGCCGGCCTCATGGATGCACGCGCATCCATCGTCAGCCACAATTTGAACATCCTGATCAAGCAATTCACCATTTGGTCGATCGCGATCATGATCGCCAATCTGGTCGTTGGCATTTTTTCCATGAACGTGAAACTGCCAGTGCCGATGGAAAATGCGATTTGGCCATTTTTCCTGGTGAACTTTTTGGCGATCGGATCAGCGATTGGCGTCTTCTGGATTTCCAAAATCCGTAAATGGTGAAGACGCTTCAGCGCTTCCACCGGAACATTCTTTAACGATAAATCGAAGAACCTGGGATCAAATGATCCCAAGCTTCATCTTGCCAGCTTCAGTGATCATCGCCTGATTCCATGGCGGATCCCAGACGAGTTCGACTTCCGCATCGTCAATGCCATCCAAAGCAAGAATCTTACCCTTCGCATCGGCGGCAATCGTTGGGCCCATGCCGCAACCGGGAGCAGTGAGCGTCATTTTGACAAGAACGGTTGTCTTTCCATCCTCTGCAGGACGCACCTGACAATCATAAATCAATCCGAGGTCGACAACGTTCACGGGAATTTCTGGATCGAAAACGGATTTCAACTGATTCCAAACCGCCTCCTCCTTGCTGCCTTCGACTTTGATTTTTTCAATGCCCTTTTCGGGATCAAGGCCGAGCGCATCTGCGTCTTTGATGTCAATGCGAGCGAGTCCCCCAGGCGTTGCCACCGTGAAGGTGCCGCCCAGAGATTGGGTAATGACAACGACCATCCCTGCTGGCAACTGAATCGGGTGACCGCTTGGAATCTGAACCGCATCACAATCGCGACTCAGTGTAATTTCACCTTGGGTATTCATGGCGAAGATGAGTATTTCGACACGCCCTAACTGTCGAGGGAATTCCCGCCGACTTGGATCGTGTCGTCAGGACAAAGCATCAATCTGCTGCAAATCATCAGAGCTAAAATCTAATTGGGCCAGCGCTCCGACGGCATCATCGATATGAGAAACTTTGCTAGCGCCAATCAAAGCAGAAGTCACCCTCGAATCCCTCAATGTCCAAGCCAAAGCCATTTGAGAAAGCGTCTGACCGCGACGCTGAGCGATATCCTGAAGTCCCCTCACCTTGGCAAGAACCTCGGAAGTGATTTGCGACGGCTTTAAGAACCCACCTTTGCCTGCCCGCGAATCATCAGGAATCCCCGCCAGATATCTGTCGGTCAGCAAGCCCTGAGCAAGCGGTGAAAATGCCATGCACCCGCATCCATTGGTTTTCAGCGTGTCCAGCAAGCCCAACTCGATATGGCGCGCAAAAATACTGTAACGCACCTGGTGAATTAGACAGGGCGTTCCAAGGCGACGAAGAATATCACAGGCTTGCTGGGTATGTTCGGGACTGTAATTCGAAATGCCCACATAGAGCGCCTTTCCAC
>JBEIMO010000093.1:0-7760 GCA_040378625.1 Verrucomicrobiia bacterium
CTAATTCCCGTCAGCGTGCCGCATTGGAGCAGTTTTTTGATGTGTCCGGTGACCTGCGTCGGATTGAAAGCACTGGCTGGTGTGGCGGGGTTTCTCACAAAATCACAGTCATCAACAACTCCGGTTCCGTGGGTCAAATTATGAGTTGGGAGGAACGATGAAGAAAGTTGTTCCGGACTGTGTTCTGCGCCCCGGACCCGAGGGGTGGGAGTTTTGGAAATATCCCCTGAAGGGTGACCCCTATAAGGAATTGGATGTTTCTGCTAAATCCTTGGCCTCTTCGCCTCATCTGGTTCTTGCGTTGCCGACTCGAAGTCTTCTGGTGGTTCCATTGTGGATTTCCCCTCATGGCAAACCCTCTGAGCTTGCGGAGTTGGAGTTGTCCAGTCGCCACCTCTTGCGCAAAGGGGCTGAAGTGACAGGTATCCCGATTCTCGAGGAAAATGGGCGTTCGCTGATTATGGCTATTGCTTCGGTGGATGACGAAGTTGCCGTGGAATTTTTCCCTAAAGCCAAATCCTTTGAGTTTCCCGCGCGTTTGATTGATCCGGCTGAATCGGATGTCGTCATCTGGAGAGAGTGGGGGAACTTGTGTTTTGCCCTTTACCGAGATTCCCATTGTGTGTTCTTCGGTGCAACTGGCGACAAAGTTCCCAGCCCCGGATTTTGCAGCATGATCGTTCGCACGACCATGCGCCTGCGCTCCGAGGGGATTGTTACAAGAGCTCCTGTAAAAATGCGACTCATTGGGGATTTCTCTTTTGAAGACCGTTCGACGCTTGGGGATGTCCTGCATGCTGATTGGGATCACCTGAAAGAAATGCCGGCGCCAATTCTTCATTCGGATAACACCAATCCCGCTCCTCCGGCAGCAAAAGCGGCGATGCTTCAGCGTGAGAGGATGCGTCGTTTGTCAACAGTGGCCGCAGGTGTCGTGGCCCTCTATGCGTTTGTTCTCTTGTGCATCACGGTGGATTTGGTTGTCCGTCGTGTTCAGTTTAACCAGATCAATGCCAAAGTCGAAGCCCTCGCTCAACCCGCTGAGGCAGCTCAACGTCTTGTCACGGAATGGAAGGAGTTTCGCTTTGCAGTCGACCCGACGGCATTTGCGCTCGATCAACTGGGTGCCGTTGCCGCGGAGATCCCGGGCGAGAAAGTGCGGTTGACGCAATATGTGACCGAGAATGGTCGCCTCACAATCGCAGGGGAAGCGGCCGATGTTTCCCAAGCCTATGAATTTATTGAGCGGGTGAAAAAATCCGCTCTCCTGCAGGATTATGATTGGATCTCGCGCCAACCCCAGTTGGTTGGGCGAAATAAAGTCCGATTTGAAATGGAAGGAACACGTCCCGATGCGAAAACTTCAGAAGAGTGAGCGCAACCTCCTGGTGATTTTTTCGGTCGCTGTTTTTCTGGCGCTGAATCTCTTTGCGTTGAGAGCTTGGCTGCAACATCGCGCCAAGGTCACAGCGAAATTGGCAGAATCCCGCACGGCACTCGCTGGCGCTCAATCATGGATTACAGCCGCAGAGGCGATTGAACCCGTCCGGGATTGGCTTAAAGAGTTTCCCGCTCCGGCGAATACCCATGAAGGCGCGAGCACAGAACTTCTTAATCTCGTTCGAAATATTGCCGAAAAAGCGGAACTTAAAATTTTGGAGGAAACGCTGCTTTCGTCCGATGGGCAAAAATCCGGGCGCTTTGTTGTTCTTCAAACCAAGCTCGGCGGATCATTCGGCAGCGTGGCCAAATTTTTGTTTGAGCTTCAGTCGCCCGTCTCTTGGCGCGCGGTGAATAAAATGACGGTGCGTAGTGATAATGAACCGCCCAATGTCGTCGTGGACATGGAAATTCGTCAGTATTACCGTTCGGCGCAACCGCCCAAATCGAAATCGGAGCCATGAAGATTCTGAAAATCACATCACTTTTTCTTCTCGTCTCCACATCATGGATCGTTGCGGCGGAGAATGCGTCGTCTCTTGATGCCCCATGGTTGAAAGCCCGATCAATGACGGATTTTCAGTTTCTTTTGGATCGCTCGCCATTTTCGCTCCCAACAGCTGAGGAAAGCGCTCCGATGGCGGATAGGTTTTTTCTAACGGGTGCCGCGACTCTCAATGAGGAACCGGTTGTTTTTGTAATCGATAAAAACACCCAAACGCGTCACATGCTGGGCAAAACTCCAACTCAGGGCGACAATGCGTTGCTGGAATTTTTGCCTGATGTGGATCCCAAAAAGATGAAGGCCACGATCCGCATCGAGGGACAAGTGACTACGGTTCAATATGCGGAAACAACATCCGAAGGTCAGCCTCCTCAGCCGCAAATGCGCGTTGGCCAACCCGGGGTGCCGACTCCCGCAACGCCTGCCGTTCAGCCTCAAAACGGCAATGTCAAAGGACAATCTCCCGCGCGCGTGATCCGACGCCGTGTTATTTCAGGTCAAAATCCCTCAGCTCAGCCAAATCCCGGACAATGAAAACTCTTCCAATATTTATCGCTTTATTTGCCATCACCACACTGGCATCCGCTCAACAGCTCGATCCTCAGGTCATGCCTCCGGGAACGCCTGTCACCCCCACACTGGCGCCTCCTTCCTCACCGCGCCAAAGCGAGACGGTGAGCATTACATTCCCTAAAAATTCGGTTCTGGATGTAATTTCGTTTTACGAAACACTCACCGGCAAACGCATCATCCGTGACTCGAATCTTGCGGGACAGGAACTCTCCATCTTGGTGGCAAAACCTGTATCACGCGAGGTGGCGATTTCGATTATCGAGAGTTCACTGCTCTTGAATAACTACAGCATCGTTCCTGTGGATGATGAGACCATAAAAATCCTCGGTCCAAGCCGTGCGCCCAGGACAGAAGGTCTGCCGCTCTACAGCGAAATCGAAAAAATCCCTGAGGATGGCGACAAGGTGGTTAGCTTCTACAAATCGCTCGCGTTTGTATCACCCGAAGAAGCGACTGCAGTGATTCAAGGGGTTGTTCAAATTAACGCTTATGGGTCGATGGTTCCAGTGCCCAATACCAATGCTATCATCATTACCGATAAAACGCCGGTCATCCGCAAGGCACTTGGGATTTTAAATTTGGTGGATGTCGAGCCGGCTCGCGTCGTGACTGAATTTGTCCAACTCAAACGAGCCAATGCTGAGCGTATTGTGGAAATGCTCGAGGAAACATTTGGCAAAGAGGAATCCGGAAAATCCGGGGCCAATCGGGCTGCAGCGCCGAAAACTCCCGAAGGAGCACTAGCACAAGCGCCAACCGGAGGAGAGGCCGTTGGTCGATACGAAAATCGCCTCGTTACCGGCAAGGCAAAGTTTCTTGCGGATAAACGGACCAACCGAATTCTGGTGGTCACCCGCGTTGAAAATTACCGCTTTGTTCGTGACCTGATCGCTCAACTCGATGCCGCCGGAAGTTTTGAGGAACCATTTGTCCGCGTTTTGAAATATGTTCCAGTCAATGATGTCTTCCCGGTTTTGACCGACATGCTTACCGATGCGGAAAGCGAGAAGCAGGGAGGTGCTGGTCAGTCGGGCAATAAGCCGGCCTCGAATACTCAAAACCAAAACTCATCTAATAAAAATGGATCCAGCACGCGTAGTTCCACTGGTGGCGAGAGTTTGAGTCGCCCGGATCGACTCAGTAACGAAACCGAACAAGGCGCTCCTCAGTCTATAACAATCGGTGAGATCCGACTTGTTGCGGATAACAATTCCAACAGCATTATTATTTTTGGCCCTCCCGAGAGCAAACAGCGGGCAAAACAAATTCTCGACCTCCTCGACAAGCGCCCCAAACAGGTCTACCTCGCCGTGGTGATCGGGAAACTCAGACTCACCAAAGGCATGGAGTATGGAGTCAGTTATCTGATTCGGAATAAAACGCTGAATAGTGCCAATCCCAGTAGCGTGGCTGGAACCGTGCTCAATAGCATGCTGCCTGGCGGTGATTCGAAGAATTTTCCTCTCTCATCTGCTGTGGCAAGTCCACTTGGTTCCTCACTATCCTCACTGTCTGGTCTGACTATTTATGGAACGATTGCGGATTCTGTCGATATTTTTGCCCGTTTTTTGGAAAACACAGATCGCTTTAGAACGCTATCCCGACCTGTTGTTTACACGACCAACAATCGCAAGGCGACGATCCTCTCGGGTCAAAAAGTTCCGGTTCCAACGCAGTCTGTAACAACGGCGACTGGCGGGGGACTTTCAGCGAATGGCAGCAGCATCACTTCAAACATCCAGTATCAGGACGTAGTTCTAAAATTGGAGGTCATTCCCCTCATCAATTCCGATGGCGAGGTGAATTTATTAATTGCTCAAACGAATGATAGCATCAACGGGTTTGACACGGTTTCCGGAAATTCGGTGCCGCGTATTGCAACCCAAGAAATCTCCACAAGTGTCCGTGTCCCGAATGGTGCAACCATCGTTCTTGGGGGATTGATTTCAGAGGACAAAACAAAAAATCAGGAGGGCATTCCGTATATCTCTCAAATTCCTGTGCTGGGTTCCCTCCTTGCAGGAAAAACAAAGAATTCCACGGAAAAAAACGAATTGATTGTGATGATTCAGCCGGTCGTTGTGGACTCGAATGGGGATATGATGAAGGCCAGCGCGTTTGAAGGGGAACGCACTCCACTGGGTCGCGATGGTCAGGAAATAACTGCTCCACAAGCTGAACAGGTTCGCCCTGCAGCGGCTCATAAACCTACGCCGGCCCCAAAGAAAAATTCGAAGCCTAAGCAAAATGATTGATCTCATCCTGCGAGTGGTTGCCAAGGTTGGTGGACACGAAATCGACAAGTGTCGGGACATTTTGCAGAAGGCTGCCTTTGCCCAGCGTTCACTTGTCGCTGCGCTGTTAGATTCGCAGTTGGTTAACGAATTGGAATTTCTCGAGGCGCTCGCGGCCGAACTGGACATCCCATGGCGCGATGAAAGCGAGATGGCGCCGATCGAGCATGTGCGTGAAAAATTTCCAGCCCGTCTTGCGCTTGGTCAGATCGTTTTTCCTGAGGCGATCTTGGATGGCGGGGAACTTCGCCTAATGGCCTTCGATCCGTTTGATTACCCGGCTCTTCAGGCAACGACGCAGCATTGGAAAGGCCCAGTCCGTCTTGTCATGACAACCCGCCGCCACTTGCTGGCCGTTTTAAAATCCACCTATGGCGTCGGCGCGGACACCTTTGAGGCCCTCTTGGAAGGGCGTGAGGATGACCTCCCTGGTGGCGTTCAAGAGGAGGTCAATGTCGTGGATGAGGATGACTCCGAGGCATCGGTCATGAAATTTGTGAATCAAATCCTCCGGGAAGGTTTGCAGCAGGGCGCCACGGATATTCATTTTGAGCCGCTCGGCGAGGATTTGCGTGTTCGTTATCGAATTGATGGCGTGTTGCACGAGACGCCGGTGCCACAACGCATCAAGGTGCTCCAGGATTCTGTGATCTCGCGTTTGAAAATCATGTCCGGCTTGGACATCGCCGAGAGACGTCGCCCACAAGATGGCCGTATTGCTTTGGAAATTGCAGGGAAACCGATCGACGTCCGCGTGGCCACGATTCCGAGTGTCTATGGAGAAAGCGTCAGCTTGCGATTGCTGGGTCAGCAGAAATTCGACTTCGCTTCGCTCGGATTGGAGCCCGCAAATGAAAAGAAAATCCGCAATCTTCTCTCGCTTCCCAATGGCATTATTCTTGTAACCGGTCCGACGGGTTGCGGTAAGAGCACGTCGCTTTATACATTTCTCAGCGCCCTCAACGTCAAGGAACGCCGCATCGTCACCATCGAAGATCCTGTTGAAAACAAACTCAACGGCGTTATCCAAATTGCCGTAAAACCGGAAATTGACCTGACCTTCGCCACCGCACTTCGCAGCATTCTTCGCGGTGATCCAAACGTCATCATGGTGGGTGAAATGCGTGACTTGGAGACCGCCGAGATTGCGATCCGTGCGGCACTCACTGGTCACTTGGTTTTCAGCACGCTCCACACCAACGACGCAGTGGGCGGTATCACTCGTCTTCTCGACATGGGAATCGAACCGTTTCTTGTGGGATCTTCGGTGAGGGCGTTTATCGCTCAGCGCCTTGTTCGCCGCCTGTGTCCGCATTGCTCGGAACCAGCCGAATTTAAAACTGAGGAACTCACAGCTATGGGATTTCCTCACGAGTTTGTTGGAAAAATCCGTAAACCAGTGGGCTGCGAGCGATGCCGAAATACCGGCTATCATGGTCGAACCGCCCTTTTCGAAATGTGCATTATGAGCACAAAGCTCCAGGAACTTATTCAACGCCGCGCGCCAGGATCGGAAATTCGGGAACAGGCTATTCGTGATGGTATGGTGCCGCTTCGCCGCGCCGGTTGGGAAAAAGTCGCTGAGGGCGTGACCTCAATTTCCGAAGTGGTTCGTGTCACAGCCAGCGAACTGGAGGTTCTCGACGAGTAATATCTCGCTTCGATTCTGAAATTCATGGCTGACTTTTCCTATAGTGCAACAGACGAGCGTGGAGTTCTGACCAAAGGGAAAATTTCGGCCAATTCGCGCTCGGAGGCTTATCGCGTTCTTCGCGACAAGGGACTTCAGCCCGTTAGCGTCGGCGATCCCTCCGCGTCACCAAAAGCCAGCGTGGCGACGGAAGGTGCGCCTTTGGTGAAGCTCACAAACGCCCAACTTCTCTACTTCACCGAAGAACTGGCGGAACTCCTTGAAGCCGGATTGAAACTCGAGTCAGCACTCAAAGTTATCGAACAACGTCAGGAAAAATCAGGTATCCAGCCGATCGCCGCTTACTTGCGTCAAAGAGTCCGCGATGGATACAATTTTTCCAATGCCCTTCAGGATTGCGGCAAAACGTTCGATCCCCTCTATTGCAATCTCGTGGCTGCGGGCGAGGCCTCCGGCGCTCTTCCTCAAATTCTGAAACGCCAGTGCGCCTACCTTACGCTTATCGATGAACTTCGCCGGCGTGTGGTGTCTTCGCTCATGTATCCGGCCATCGTTTTTTCATCAGCGATCGTTCTGATGTTTGTATTCCTCACATTTCTGGTTCCTCAACTTTCCGTTCTCCTTGGAAAGACAGGCCAAAAACTTCCCATCATCACGCAGCTTCTCATTTCTGTTAGCCAATTTTGCGGTCAGTGGTGGTGGGCGATTATTTCCGCCATCGGGCTGGTCATCCTCTCCGTGCGCGCAGCCATCCGGACGCCTGCAGGCAGAGACTGGTGGCACCGCGCGATGTTGGATCTCCCGGTGCTTGGTCCGGTTCTTCGCGCCAAATTCTACGCCGAAATGCTGCAAACCCTATCGACTCTCGTGGCCAATGGCGTCGCTCTCTTGCACGGCATTCAACTCATGATCAATGCCACCACCAACGTCTTCCTGCATGAACTTCTCGTGAAAGTCGCGGCGATGGTGGGTGAGGGCACAAGCCTGGCTTCCGCTCTTCGTCGTGTTGGATTTTTCCCGCCGGTCATGATTGATATTCTCTCCGTCGGCGAGCAGACGGGTGATATCGCCATTGCTCTTGAGCGTGCGGCCAAACGTTTTGACCGCGACCTCACGACGAGGATCGGCCATCTCACCACGCTGGTCCAACCAGCCATCATTCTTCTGGTGGCCCTTTTTGTAGGCATCGTGGCCTATTCTATGATTGCAGGTATCCTGACGAGTGTGAGTTCGCTCAAAGCGCGTTGACCTCATTTTAAGACACTGGTGGTTGTCATTTTTTCTTTGTCGCGTGGAG
>JBEIMO010000094.1:0-7753 GCA_040378625.1 Verrucomicrobiia bacterium
CGCTTTGAAGCGTAAAAATCCTTCGACGAGTTTTTCCTCATTGCCGCCAAGTCGGATGTCTTGTTTAATTGTTGTTCTTGATGCCGGCGTGGCGGAATTGGCAGACGCGCGCGACTCCAAATCGCGTTCCGCAAGGAGTGTCGGTTCGATCCCGACCGCCGGTAGATTCTTCTCCCCCTAGGCCTTTCCTAACGACTCAATCCACAAGCCCCGTAGGAGCTAAAATGGCATCGCGCATTCCGTGGAGCAGTTTTTTATCATCAGGGCATAAAGTCGCCAGTGCGCCGCCGCAGGTGATCGATTTTTCTCCTGCAAAAAAATACGGACATAGTCGCACTCGGGCGCGCATCGGAGTGAGCGATTCGCTGCCGGGAGTCCAGTATTCGGTTTGGAACAATTTGCCGGGATGGAAGACCTGGAGGATGTGGGGCTGATGGTCAAATTCGCCCAGCGCCTTTTCAAGGGCCTGCTGCCAGTCGCGCTGAGAGTGATCGGAGGCCACAACGACTCCACGGGAGCCCCATGCTCGTTCCGAAAATCCGCTCACCTTCAAAATGAAATTGCGTTTCTTTTGGCTGAATTGGGCGACTTCGCTCCATGAGTGCGCATCGAGTCTTGGAAGAACAGCATGGCGGGGCAGGGGAGTTGGATCCACGAGCCATGTGTAGGGGATTACTTTCTGTAAGGCTAAAAACCCACGTTCGGTGAGTTCTCGGCGCCAGAATTCCTCCAGCGGTTTCAGCCAAAAAAGCGCGAACCAAAGTTTTTCCTCCAGCGCCGGTTTGAAGGGCGGGGTGACTTGGAGCGATTTGGTGCGAAGGCCATTCATCAGGTCTTCTGCAACGGGCACATTGGCCAGATCGAAGAGCTCAAAAAAACGATAAACGTTGCTCTGACGATCCTCTCTTTGTTCGGCATCATGAACGCGCCACGGACCATCTGAATCAAATGAGGAATTCAATTCTGCGGCGAGCCAATCCATTTCCGGCCTGTAGGTCGCCGCTTCCTCGGAAACAATAATGTCCCCGCCGGGGAGGATGTTGCGAAATCCGTGCAGCATGCCATCTGCACCGCCAAGAACAGAGTGTCCAAGCCCTGCGTAGGTTTTATTGAGCCAAGCGGTAAGGCCGATGCCGCCTGGCACGCTGTCGATTTCGGCAATCGTGAATCCCTCATCGGTCAACACGAGATCCGGCCGGAGGACACGGGGAATATCGCCCGCAATTCCGTGTTCGCGTTGAAATGCAACAAGCTCGGCAGGTTTGCCAGAATCCAAGAGATCGGCAATCCATGAGGGTTGGCGGCCTTTGACGCTCTGACGATAAAGCAACTCGCAGGCACGGACAAAGAGCAGAAGGCGGTAGCCGAGTTTATCGAGTTCGGCGGAGAATTCGGAAGTGATCGGAAAAGGGCTCGGAGCAATGCGCCATTCCTTTTCATGAAATAATCCATCACCTGGAAGTGCGGCATAAACCGCCCGGGCCGACGCGAGGGGGGTCATGAGAGAACCTTCAGGGCCTGACGCACGAGTTCATCGGATGGAGGTGTCTCGCTGCCGGACTTCATCACCGCGCGAATAGCCTTGTGGGCCTCGACCTGTTTATAGCCAAGGGAGATGAGGGCCAGCACGGCATCGTGCAATCGGACATCATCCTCACTCGGGGCATTCTTTGCGCTGGAAGCTTCCCACTCGGCCGCAACGCCGACTTTATCTTTTAGTTCCAGAACAATGCGCTCGGCGGTTTTTTTTCCAACGCCGCTGATCTTGGAAATCGTTCCGGTATCGCCCGCGACAACCGCAGATTTAAACATTTCCACGGACAATCCGCTGAGAACGGCGAGAGCGATTTTTGGGCCCACTCCGGAAACATGGTGCATCAAGAGACGGAACAAATCGCGTTCCCCCGCAGTGAAGAAGCCATAAAGGATGTGTGCATCTTCGCGGACGGCTAAATGTGTCAGGATCTTCACCGGCGAACCCGGTGGCGGCAATCGGTCAAAACTTGAAACAGGAATTTGCACCTGATACCCCACTCCATGAACATTAACCACGATTTGGGTTGGCAGAGCCTCGGACAGTGTTCCTTCTAAAAACGCAATCATGTTGCCGATCATACCTACCAGAGCCGCTGTGAAACTCAAATGTGTGATATTTGTTTTTCTTGGGCTGATTTTTGCCGGCGCGCGGATGCCGGCGGAGGTCTGGGCGTTTGTGGTCGAGCCGTCATTCACCGATGCCAAAATTCAAATTCCGATTGAAGGTTCGAATCGCACGATTCTGACGCCGGCGCGACTTGTGGATGGATACATTGAAACGCTGACGATGGATGAAAAAAAAGCCCGCAACATCTCACTCGGCGAGATTCGCGCTTCGGCCTTGCAGACGGCATCGGACGTTCTGGATGGGATGACTGTCGAAATCGCGCGCGACAAAAACAACGTTGTTCAATATGCGGCCATCGAGTCGGAAGATCCTCTCACTGCCTCGTGCGTCCTTGCGCCTGATTTTGCGGCCTACTTCCGCGACATTCTTGGTCCGGACCTGCTTGTCGCCATGCCGCACAGGTATCTCGTGCTGGTTTTTTCTAAACAGGATGACGTTCACAAAAAAATGGCAGAATTCATCATCAATGCCTACCTCAGCGCCACCTGGCCGGTCAGTCGCGAAATTTTCGCCTTGGAAAACGGCACTCTCACTTCGCTGGGCGTGTTGGAATAACGCCCAGCATCGGATTTTTAGATAAAATTAACCGAATGGGAAAAAATCAAGGCCCGTAAGATTGACTCAAAGTCATTCCGTTAATTTGGTCAATTATGTCAGAATCTCTTCTTTATGCGCCAATGCCTGTGAGGCGGGCGAGTTCGTCGCGGCGGGTGGTTTGGATTTCGTATTCGAGGGATTTGCGGGCGGCGGCTCGGGATTTGAGTTCGTCGAGGCGTGAGGTTTTGAGGGTGTCGCGCTCTTTGAGGAGACTGACCATCTGGTCGCGTGCTTCGCGGATGAGGGTTTCGAGTTTTTGAGAGTCTGCGGAATCGTTGCTGTCTGTAAGGGTCGGCTCAAACGGCTTCACGGCATCGCCCAGCCAGCGGATGAGGCATTCCGCGCGGTTGGTTTCGTAAACGTTTTTGGAGAGGGATTGGTCGCTGGCGGCAATTTTTTTCAGGTAGTCCACGGCTTGATGAGCCGTGGGGGCAAGGACAGCAACCTGGAACTGAGTGGTGCGTGATGAGGGAGCCCGCTTGACGGCCTCTGCAGGCGCGGAGGTAATGAAATCCAGGGTTTCCGAAGGCTGTGGCTTTTCAGCTGCTAAAATAGGCGTTGGCGTTGCGATAGGCTTCTTGGCGACAGGTGCTGGAGTTTCTAGAGGAGATGGGGTTGGTGTTGGTGTTGGTGTTGGAATGGCGGCCAGCAGGGTGGCTGGAATTGATGAGGGAGCGGGAGGTTCCTCGACGACGGCGATCGCTGATGGGGCCACTGGAGGGCGAGGAGGCTTGGGAGTTGGGGTTGGCTCCGGAGTCGCGGAGGGTAAATTAGAAACGGTGTCGGCGATGCTGGCTGGGAGTTCCGGCTCAAACACGGGAGGTGCGGGTTTTTCGAGAGGAGGCTTGGATGTGGAGGAGGCGGGAGCGGATGGGGTGCGTTTCTGTTGAAAAGGCGTGGGCTGTGGGAGGCCTAAATCGCGCAGGATGCTTCGGCTGTCGACTTCGGTGAAAACGTCATCTTTGCTGGCAGCAAGGGTGTTTTTTTTGAGGAGTTCGTTTCCTGCTGGACCGTTGAACATTTCTGGGAGCGGGGTATCGAAATCAATTTTCTGGATTTCACTAAAAAGCTCGGAAGATGGCTTTTTCTTTTTCGAAACACGGATGTAGCGGGGATCATCATTCCAGCCCAGAAAACGGCTGGGGTCATTGAAAAGTGGCGGCACTTTGGTTGGGGTGAATCGGCGGGGATCGCTGATCGCGCGCCGCATGTTGTCGCGGGATGCTTCCAGCTTCACGCCGGGCGAGGCCTTTTGAAGGGGATCGGCAAGGAAGGGGAGCACTCGGATGGCGAATCCTTTGAAGGGATTGATGATATTCGCGCGTGGGTTTTCGATTCGGAATTTCTGGATGGCGCGGAGACTGCCACCGGAGAGGACATCGCTCAGATTTACTCGGCTCGGAGGAACGGTGTCGCGGGATGCGGTGCCGCTGATTGGGCTGTATTGGCGGGGGGGGAGGCTGTCGAGAAGGGCAAAATAATCCAGCAGCGTGCCTGCGGTGCCATTTTGGGCGAGGTGGTGATAGAGGTCATCGATGCGTCCGGCATAGGGGCGGCAAAAAATGCCATCGGCGGCGAGTTGGGAAGAGACATTGGATTGGTAGATGCGATTCGTAAGGTCAGCAATTGCCTCGGATTTTGGGGCGGCGGCAAACGCTTTGCGGCTGGTTTGAAGGCCCTGAGCGGCGGCTGGGGTGAGGGGAATGATAGACGCAGGGAGTTCTCGGTCGAGGGCGATCGGGCGTCCGGTCATCCCGATGATCGAATCAATGTTTCGAAAATTTCCACCGGCGAGCTTGTTTCCATCGAAAGTGAGGGAGTCCGCTGGGGGGAGTTTTTTTGCGGTAGCCAGTTGTTCGGTTTCATCGGCGGGCTTGATGAGAAAAATTCGGGCGAGCCGCTCCATTTCTTGGAGGGAAATGTCGGCAGGCAGAATGCGGTCGAACTTGGTAAGCAGAACAATCGACAGGCAGGCCTGCGTGGATTGGATGCGCTGGGTGGCGGGCAGGTTTTGGGCGCTGATGGTCAGCGCAAGCGCTGTGGAGGCGGGGGTTGGAGTTTCTGACGCCCGAGCGTGAATTCCGCTGAAAGAAAGGATCAGCGAAATCAGCGCGGCCTGGGCGATGCGGCGCATGCGGTCAGTAATTGCACTGGAGTGTGATCTGATCCCCGCAACGGCAGGTAACAATCACATGGCTGACGCGCCCTTCGGCATCGTGCACTAATTCCACATTCGGTTCCACGGCGCATTGGGAAAGTTCCGGCGAGGCATCATCCTGCCAAGGCGCTTCGCTCGGTGCAACAGAGCTTGCATCGATGACCGGGGTGACCGCTGAGTTGATCGGCGGAAACTGAGATGTCGTGCTTGCAGACTGTGAGCTAGTGCGGGTCGGAGCGTGACTGGTGCGTCCTTGGAGAAAGTCCTTCATCGGTGCGGTCTGAAATTATTGTTTGGCTATAGGTGTCGGGCTCGACTTGGGCGTCGGAGTCGGCATTTGTGTGAGCGAGAGGCTAACCGTGATGCGCTGGTTGTCCTCGGAGTTAGGCGGCGTGTTGGGCAGAGAAATTGTATCGCCCCAACCGGTGACGCGTTTCACTTTTTCAGGCGCCATCGCATAATGCTCCATCATGCGGCGGATGGCATTTGCACGGTCGGCGCTGAGTTCCCATGAGCCGTAATTTTTATTTGGTCCAAGGTCGATGCCCTTTGGTGTGTGGCCTTCGAGGTGGACTTGAAAATTATGACGTTCGACAAGCCAGGCGAGATTTTGGAAAACAAATGTTCCCCACTCGGTGGTCTCGGTGGTGTTTTCTCGGAAGATGCGTTTTTTGGTTCGGTCGTAGATGGTCATCTTCAACCCGTCTGAGGTGATATTTACTTCGACCGGCGGCTTGTCTTCGTCTTTTACGTTAAGAAGTTTGTAAAAATCCCGGGCAATCGCGCGCAGGAACCCTTCGTTGATGGGTTCCTTCATGTCCTTGATGGCGTCTTTTTGTGCAGCTTGCAGTTCCTTATCCATCATTCCGATGGTTGTTTGCCGATTGTAATTTGTGGGGTCCTTGAAGTATAGCGAAGCGAGAACGAGAACTTCCGGCTTCTGGGCGCAAATCCAAAGCACCATGAAAAGTGCCATCATGGCAGTCACGAAGTCTGCGTAGGCAACCTTCCATGCTCCGCCGTGATGTTCGTCTTTTTTCTTAGCCATGATTATTTGTCTCCGCTGGAACCGGTGTTTTTCACCATTTCTTCAAGTTCATCGGATGATGGCTGTGTGTGCGGGTCAATTGCGCGGCGAGCTGCTTCGCAGGCCATGATCGGAGCCATGCCGCCGGTGAATCCGACGACACCCTTCATGATGACCGCGTAATATTGCATTTCAATCGAGTTGTTGAGCTTGATGCGTGCGCCGAGGGGGTTGACGAATCCGTAGGCAGCAAAAACGCCGAGGAATGTTCCGGTGAGAGCAGCGGCTACTTTTACACCGACTTTTTCCGGACCTTCGCTGATCGCAGACATGGTGTTGATGATACCCAGAACGGCAGCAACAATACCGATGCCGGGGAGCGAATCGCCGACGAGGTTGAGAACGTGCACGGGATGGCTCGCTTCTTCTTCTTTCACATCGAAGTCGCCTTGAAGCATGAGGGCGAGTTGTTCCGGTTTGAGTCGGCCGTCGATAATTGGTTTCAAGCCATTGCAGAGAAACTCCACACGTTCGTGGTTGTTAATGAAGGTTGGGTATTTGGTGAAAATTTGACTTTCTTTGGGAGAGAGCACGTCGTCTTCAATCGCGATGAGTCCACCTCGGCGGGCTTTCGAGAACAACTCGTAAAGAAGTTTGAGAAGGTCGTTGAATTCAGATTTTGGCACCGCTTCTTTTTTGAATGCGGTTTTGATTTTTCCGATGAGGCTTTTCATAAGCGCCATCGGGGAGGCTATGACGAGAAGACCCATAGCGATGCCCCCAATGACTATAAATTCTGATGCGTGGAGCAGGGCCATAGGATTGCCCCCTGCAACAATAAATCCTCCGATAGTGGATCCGATGACGATTAAAAATCCGATTAGTAGAATCATGGGTGATAGTGGGTATTGAGTTTAGCGGGTGGCTTGTGAGCGGATGTAGGTTTTGAGACTGAGAACGGCTTGTGTGTGGATCTGGCAGATACGAGATTCGGTTAAGTTGAAGACCTTAGCGATTTCTGCAAGACGAAGATTTTCGAAATAATACATGGCGAGAATTTTTCTTTGCATCTCGGGCATTTGTTGCAGGCGTTCGACGACGAGTTTGATGAGCTCTTTTTTCATCGCTTCATCTCTCGCTGTCGGTTGCTTTTCGTCGGCAATGATGTCGTGATGGTCGGAATCGGCTTCCTCGCTCGAGGAGGCGTCGAGTTCGACGTAGCTGAGCGGGCGCAATTCATCGAGCAGATCGGCGTATTCCTCGCTCGACATTCCCAGCTCGGCGGCGACTTCGGCTTCTGTGGCAGGTCGGCCTTCTTTTTGTTCGATAGCCAAAATAATGTCCGTCACTTTTTTTGCTTTGACGCGGAGTGAGCGGCTGAGCCAGTCGGCGCGGCGAAGTTCATCCAGAACGGCTCCCCGAATGCGCAGGCTTGCGAAGGTAGCAAAAGTGACGCCGTGGGTTGGGTCGAAGCGGCGCTGAGCTTGGATGAGCCCGAGGAGTCCGACGCTGTAAAGGTCGTCGATATCCACGCTGGGCGGAAGGCTTGCTTTCATGCGGTCCACAACGGATCGCACGAGAGGAAGGTGGCTTTTTAGAATATCCTCGTCGGACTGGGAAGCCTCGCCATAAGCGCGCCACGCCGCAGAAAGTTTTCTGGGGTCAATCGGCTTGAGGCGGGATGCTTGTTCGGCGAGTTGCGGCATGTGTTATGCGGGGGTGGAGGACTCGTTTTCTGGATTGGTTTCAGAGGGAGGATTCGCGGCGGCCTCTGCTTCCGCGGCCTCGGCAGCGGCCTCTTCATCGC
>JBEIMO010000095.1:0-7546 GCA_040378625.1 Verrucomicrobiia bacterium
CCCAAATTTCTCGACCAACTTTTTGGCATAGGTTGGCCCGATACCTTTGATCAATCCACTTCCCAAATACTTTTCGATTCCTTCTTCGGATGTCGGTTCGCTGGTTTTGATAAACTCCGCTTTGAGCTGCATGCCGTGATCGCGGTCCTGCACCCATTCGCCTTCAGCGGTGAGCCATTCGCCGGCGTTTATCGTTGCTGCATTGCCGATCACCGTAACCAGATCCCGACGCCCTTTGACCTGAACCCGCACCACGCAAAATCCTGTTTCCTGGTTGTGATAAGTGACCCTCTCGATGAGTCCGGAAATACTCATGTAGCGCGATTTCTTGTGCAGTCGAGACGGGGCACGCGTTGGCCTAAATGGAATCCTTTTCCCTCGGAGGTTTTCCAAAGAGAAAGAGGCGGCTCGGAATGACCTGCTCCAACCAACCGAGATAAGGCGGAAGCACGCGCTGACGGTTTTTCCACTCCGACTCCACAAACAAAAAGTCCGGTGCGGTATCCTGAACGATATCGCAGAGAACGAAGCCTGTGTTCGATTGCACCCTCCGCAAATCAATATTCTCGGTGATGCTGCGCAGATCCTCGCAAACTTCCTCCAGCGAGCCATCCAACGAAATGCCGCTTTGAGCCGCACGGCGCGCGGCGAAAGGACTATCCGCTGCGAGAATCGAAATCTTCGAGGGCCCAAGTGCCCGAAGCGTCTCCATGGCGGCACGCCAGCGTGGCGCATACGCTTCCACCATGAGACACGCGCTGACCTCTTTCATTTCCTCGAGTTGCGGATTTGGGATGAGCAGGATGTCGCATGGCGTTCGCGTGAAGAGTTCGCGCACTATGGTTCCAGTAAAATTCCGCACATCATGCGCTCGGGCCATAGTTCCGGCGATGAAGAGATCAAAATATTCGCTGGCTGCGGCATCCAGGAGTGCCTGCGCCGGCGTATCGCCATCACACCAGTAAATATCAACCTCCTCGCGTCCGAACTCGGCGAAGGCCTCACGAAAAATTCCCACTTTTTCATCCGAACGCTCGCCGGCATGAAGCACACTCAAACGCGCACCAAAAAGCCTCGCTACTCGATCCGCCTCCGCGATCACAGCGCGGAATCGAGGGGAAAATGTGGCAGCTACAGCGAAATGTGGTTCCTGCATGCTTGGGTAATTTTCACCAAATTTCCCGTCTGCGCGAGCCGAATCGTTATTTTTTGGAAAGTTTTAGAATCGTGTCGAATTCCGATTTCTTCAGCGGCATGACGCTCAGGCGCGATTGACGTAACAAGCCGATATCCACCAGCGACGCCTCGAGTTTGATCTCCTCCAAGGTCACGGGACGCCGCAGAGCCTCTATCGGCGCGATATCGACACACGACCAGTCGCCCTCGGTGGCGGTGGCATCAGGATATGCAGGACGAACGACCTCAGCGATGCCCACCACCGCTTTTCCAGTGACGCTGTGGTAGTATAGAACCCTATCCCCTGGCGCCATGGCGCGGAGGTGATTGCGCGCTTGGAAATTTCTCACCCCAGTCCAAGCCGTTTTGCCATCCCTCACAAATTCCTCCCACGCGTAGGCAGTGGGTTCCTGTTTTACGAGCCAGTGATTCATTCCTGCTTTGCTAAATGGAAATTCCCCGAATATCAAAAGGGTTTCATCAAAATGTCGCAGAAAGGTCTATTCATCACTTTTGAAGGTTCCGAGGGATGCGGAAAATCAACGCAGATTTCGCTTCTGGCGGAGCACCTGCGGGCACTGGGCCATGACCCACTCTTGCTGCGCGAACCCGGCGGCACACCCTCCGGGGAGACAATTCGCCACCTGCTCCAGCACGCCCCCGAAGGAGATGCCCTCACCCCCGAAGCGGAGCTTCTCCTCTTTGCCGCCAGCCGGGCCCAACTCGTCCGCGAGGTCATCCAGCCCGCCTTGGCTGCCGGACGCATCGTGATCTGCGACCGGTTCATGGATTCCACCACGGTCTATCAAGGCGTCGCGCGGCGCATCCCACCGGACGAGACCGCCCGCATCAATGCCTTTGCTGTGGGTGGCTGCATTCCGGATATCACCTTGCTCCTGGATTTGGACCGCCGCACGGCGCAGGAACGCATGAAGGTTGGCCAAAGAAAACTCGACCGCATCGAACGCGAATCGGAAGAATTTTTTGAAGCCGTCCGACAGGGATATTTAAACCTTGCCAGCAAAAACACAGAAAGAATCGCGCTTCTTCATGCCTCCGAAAGTCAGGAAACCGTTTTTCAAAAAATCCTCCACTGCCTCGCAAAATTCCCCCAAATCGAAGCGAAAAATTGATTTTCCTTTAACATACCGCGCGAATTTCGCTAATTCTTTACGAATTCCCCAAATTCAGCAGAGATTTTAAAACATGCAAAACACCACACCACAGGGAGACATCGGCCTCATCGGATTGGCCGTCATGGGACAAAACCTTGTCCTGAACATGAACGACCACGGCTACACAGTCGTTGTTTACAACCGCACCACTGCCAAAGTGGATGAGTTTTTGAGCAACGAAGCCAAGGGAACAAAAATCCAAGGGGCGCACACGATTCAGGAACTGGTTGCGAAATTGAAGCGCCCGCGCCGTATTATGATGCTCGTCAAGGCCGGCAAACCAGTGGACGACTTCATCGCTCAGCTCGTGCCGTATCTTGAGCCCGGCGACATCATCATCGACGGCGGCAATTCGTTGTTTGACGACACGAACCGCCGTCAGCGCGAACTCGAAGCCAAAGGCCTGCTTTTCATTGGAACCGGCGTTTCGGGCGGTGAAGAAGGAGCCCGCCGCGGACCGAGCATCATGCCCGGAGGATCGCCGGCAGCTTGGCCTCATGTGAAAGACATTTTCCAATCCATCTCGGCAAAAGTCGAAGATGGCTCCCCGTGCTGCGATTGGGTGGGAGAAGAAGGCGCCGGCCACTACGTTAAAATGGTGCACAACGGCATCGAATACGGCGACATGCAGTTGATCTGCGAAGCCTACAACATTCTGAAAAATGGCGTGGGATTGACCGAAGACGAAATGCACGACGTTTTTGCGGAATGGAACAAAGGCGAACTCGACAGCTATCTCATCGAAATCACCCGCGACATCCTGGCTAAAAAAGACGCGGACGGCAGCGCGCTGGTGAACAACATTCTCGATACCGCTGGCCAAAAAGGAACCGGCAAATGGACGGTCATCAACTCCCTCGACATGGGCGTGCCGATCACCCTCATGGCGGAAGCGGTTTATGCCCGCTGCGTCTCGGCACTCAAAGATGAGCGCGTTAAAGCCTCCCGCAAGCTCAAGGGTCCAAAACCTGCGATTCCAACGGCCAAAGATGCCGCCAAACGCAAGGCCCTCATCGAAGACATCCGTTCGGCGCTCTACGCCTCAAAAATCATCAGCTACGCGCAAGGCTACATGCTCATGCGCTCCGCTGCGAAAGAATACGGTTGGAAGTTGAATTGGGGCGGCATCGCGCTCATGTGGCGCGGCGGTTGCATCATTCGCTCCCGCTTCCTTGGAAAAATCAAAGAAGCCTTCGATAAGAATCCAAAACTCACGAACCTTCTTCTTGACCAATATTTCCGTGGTGAAATCAAGAAGAGCCAAAAAGGTTGGCGCAATGTGGTTGCTTTGGCCGCCAAGCGTGGAATTCCCGTTCCTGCATTCAGCACAGCGCTCTCGTTCTACGACAGCTACCGCAGCGCGGTTCTGCCAGCGAACCTCCTTCAAGCGCAGCGCGACTACTTTGGTGCCCACACCTACGAGCGCGTGGACAAACCCCGTGGCGAATTCTTCCACACAAACTGGACAGGCCACGGCGGAACAACCGCTTCCACAACTTACACGGTCTAACGCCGTTTCATCCTAAAACCTCGCGCCATCGGTGGCTTCATCCTTGCAAAAGGGATATCCACCGATGGACGCAGGCAGGATTTGATCCCCCCAATTTGAACAACCAGGAAAAATAGCACGCTGCTATATTTCCCCAAAAAAATACTCTGGCCGTTCGCCGAGTTTTCAGCCAATAAAGAATTCACCCGCCGAACATTGTTTTTCTAAGGGATAAAACTTTAAAGGGAATAAAATGAAAAAAGAATCAACCGCACCGTTTGAGCAAGAAATCGTCAACCAGCTAAAATTCGGCCTCGCGAGAGACAAGGTGACCGCCTCCCGCCGGGACTGGTGGATTGCAACTTCCAAGGCTGTTCAAAATCAGGTCATCGAGCGGATGATCAAAACCCTCACGACCCATACGGAAGGCAATGTCCGCCGTGTTTACTATCTCTCGATGGAATTTCTGATGGGTCGCCTTTTCGTGAATAACATCGTTAGTGCGGGCGTGATGAAAGACGTCGTTGATGCGTTGGATAAACTCGGGCACAGCGTCGAGGAACTTCGCGACGAGGAATACGACATGGGCCTCGGCAATGGCGGTCTCGGCCGTCTGGCGGCATGTTTTCTGGATTCTCTCGCCACGCTCGACCTTCCTGCAGTCGGATACGGCATTCACTACCAATACGGGCTTTTCAAACAGGAATTCCGCAACGGCTATCAGGTCGAACTTCCCGACGCTTGGATGCAATACGGAACTCCTTGGGAAATCATGCGTCCCGAACACACCACGGAAATTCCGATCTACGGGCACGTGGAAAATGTCTTCAACGACAAAGGCGAAAGCGTTCCTCAATGGGTTAGCTGGAGCAAAATTCTTGGTATTCCCTACGACATCCCGATTCCCGGCTATGGCACGGAAACCGTAAACTTCCTCCGCCTGTGGGAATCCCGCGCGACCGAGGAATTTGATTTAGAAGCGTTCAACCGCGGCGGCTACGAGCAAGCAGTTCAACAAAAGAACTCCGCCGAAACGGTCAGCAAGGTTCTTTATCCGAATGACAAAACCGAAGTCGGCAAGGAACTTCGCCTCGTCCAGCAATACTTCTTCGTCGCCTGCTCGCTGCGCGACATCATCCGCCGCTTCCACAAGAGCAATACGGATTGGGAAACCTTCCCCGAAAAAGTCGCCATCCAACTCAACGACACGCATCCTGCGATTGCCATCGTCGAGCTCATGCGCTTGCTCTTCGACGACTACAACCTCTCGTGGGACAAAGCCTGGTCGATCGTCACGCGCACCTTTGCCTACACGAATCACACGCTGCTTCCCGAGGCGCTGGAAAAGTGGAGCGTGGCCCTCTTCCGCAAAGTGCTTCCCCGGCATTTGCAGATCATTTTCGAGATCAACAAGCACTTCCTCGACACAGTGGAGGAAAAATGGCCGGGCGATGTGGAGAAAAAACGCACCCTCTCGCTCATCGAAGAAGGTGACACGCAAATGGTCCGCATGGCCCATCTCTCCGTGGTCGGCAGTCACTCGGTCAACGGCGTGGCCGCGCTGCACACCCAACTCCTCAAAGACGAACTCTTCCCGGAATTTGACGAGCTCTATCCGAAAAAATTCAACAACAAGACGAACGGCATCACACCCCGCCGTTGGCTTGTGGTCTGCAACCCACGGCTCTCCGACCTCATCACCAGCCGCATCGGTCACGGATGGGAACGCAATCTCGACAAACTCCGCGAACTCGAACCCTTCGCCGAGGACGCGGCATTCCGCGAGGAATTCATGGCGGTTAAACTCGCCAACAAAAAACGTCTCGCCGCCCGCATCCTTGATGAATGCGGTGTCGAGGTGGATCCCAACGCGCTCTTCGATGTCCAAATCAAGCGCCTCCACGAATACAAACGCCAACATCTCAATCTGCTTCACATCCTCGCGCTCTACCGCCGGTTGCTGCAGAACCCGAATTTGGAAATCCCGCCGCGTGTTTTCCTCTTCGCTGCCAAAGCCGCCCCAGGCTACGACATGGCGAAGTTGATCATCAAAGCGATCAATGCCGTCGGAGCAAAAATCAACGCCGACACCCGCATCAATGGGAAAATCAAAGTTGTCTTCATGCCAAACTACCGCGTCTCGCTCGCGCAGCGCGTCGTGCCGGCAGCCGACCTCTCCGAGCAGATCTCAACCGCTGGCAAAGAAGCCTCGGGCACCGGCAACATGAAACTCGCCCTCAATGGTTCCCTGACCATCGGAACTCTCGACGGCGCGAATGTAGAAATCCATGAGGAAGTCGGCGATGACAACATCTTCATCTTCGGCAACACCGTCGAACAAGTGAATGCCCTCTTGGCGAAAGGTTACAACCCAACCGATTTCTACAATGCCAATGCGGAACTCCGCGCCGTCATCGACTGGTTGGGCTCGGATTACTTCACGCCGGACGAAGGCGCGCACGTCCTCGCTCCCCTTCGCGACAACCTTCTCTACCACGATCCCTTCCTTTGCCTAGCCGATTTCCAAGCCTACTGCGATGCGCAGGACAAGGTTTCCGAAGCCTATCTGGACAAAACCCGTTGGGCCAAAATGGCGATCCTCAACACCGCCCGCGTTGGCAAATTTTCCAGCGACCGGACCATCTCCGAATACGCCAAAGACATCTGGAAACTCAAACCCGTCCGGATCAAGTAAGCGTAGGATTTTTCGACAGGATGACAGGATAGGCAGGATTTACAGGAATTGGTTAGGGCGGCCTGCGCCTCCGATTTCAACCACGATAATACGAGGGATCGACCTCTTTGCCTAAGGGCTATTTCGGCGCGCTGGAAAACCGTTAAGTGACAATCGTTTGGTGGCGGGCGGCAGGTGATTTTCACCCTTTTTTTAGGGGCGTCTAAGGCGCTGCAAGCGCAGCGTCATCCACCGGGGCGACGGATCCATTGAAAAACCAAGCCAGGCGCTTGGGTGTATGGATGGGCTTCGGAGGTGTATTTGCTGCCCATGAGGCACCAACAACGCGGGGATGGAGAGCGTCGGCGTCGGAGAATCCCCAGGCTTGCGTCGGTATGGTCCCAAGTTTGAGCGGTTGACTGGATGGAGAGGTGGCGAGGTTGCCCCATGGAACGAGTATTTGATCGCCATCAGCGACGCTCATGTTCAGCACATAGGTTCTGGCGGAGTCCAGGAACGATGCGCTCACGGCTTTGCGGTAGGCGGGCGGGACGAAGAGGGGTTCGACTTTTGGCGCAGTGGGAGTCGGAATGCCGAGATAAGGAGCCAACTCGCGCACGAGTCGCCCGCTGCGTGTGGGATCGAATTGTGGCATCTGGCCAGGCCAGAGCGGGCCGGGGAGTTTGCCATCATTGTCAGCGGCGAAAAGTGTGATGCCTGTCCCGATCTGACGCATGTTGGAGATGGCCTTCGAGCGGTCGGAGGAGGCTCCGAGTTTTGAAAGGCCGCCGAGCGAGAGCGCGGCAAGGATGCCTATTACGGCCAAGACAACGAGCAGCTCCACGAGAGTGAAGGCTCCGCGCAGCATCTTCACTCTGTCGGCACCAACCGCACGATGCGGTCGGGTTGGTTGAGAACAATGTAAAGGAAACCATCGGGACCGGTGCGCACATCGCGGATGCGGCCGAGACCGGAAAGCAGAATCTCATCGGCGACGACTTTTCCATTTTGGACCCGGATGCGGTGAAGCTC
>JBEIMO010000096.1:0-7542 GCA_040378625.1 Verrucomicrobiia bacterium
CAACCTGTCGTCTCCATGCCTGGGGTCTCGCGTTTGTCGATGGATTCCCTGATCGCCGCCTGCGGAAAGGCTCTGGAATTGGGGATTCCTGCAGTTGCTATTTTTCCCTGCATTGATTCCTCGCTGAAGGATGCCGAGGGTTCTCATGCGCTGGCTGTGGAAAATTTGCTCTACAACGCGGTCCACGGGATCAAAAAACGCTTCCCTGAGCTTTTGGTGATTACGGATGTTGCCCTCGATCCCTATACAAGTCATGGGCATGATGGTCTTCTGAGTATTGACGGAAAGTCCGTCGATAACGATGCCACGATCGATGTCCTCTGCCAGTTGGCGATTCAAGAGGCTGCTGCAGGAGCGGATATTGTGGCTCCCTCGGATATGATGGATGGCCGCATTGGCGAGATCCGTCAGGCGCTTGATGAGGCCGGATTTGAGGACACAGGCATCATGTCGTATGCCGCGAAGTATTGTTCAGCCTATTACGGCCCATTCCGCGATGCCGTTGGCAGTAAAATCGGCAAGGATTCGATCAGTAAAGCCACATATCAAATGGATCCGGCCAATCGCCTCGAATCGCTTCGCGAAGTCGCCCTTGATGTCGAAGAGGGTGCTGACATTGTGATGGTGAAACCCGCCGGAGCTTATCTGGACGTTATCCGCACGGTCCGCGATGAGTTTGCTGTGCCTTTGGCGGCGTATCAGGTCAGCGGCGAGTATTCGCAAATTCACGCTGCAGCTCGACTCGGATGGTTGGATTACGAACGCACCCGCAATGAATCCCTCTTGGCCATCAAACGCGCTGGGGCCGACATGATTCTCACTTACTTCGCCGCAGAGGTTGCGGCTGATCCGTCATTCTTGGAAGGCAATCCATGAGATCTCCTACAAAAATAGCGCTCCTGCTGTTTCTGTCAGTCTTCTGCGGTGGTGCTGTTTTATTGGCATTTCGAGTAGACGCTCCTGTTCGTGCCGCTGTGGTTTCGGCTCAGGGAAATAATTGGAACGAATCTCTCGAGAAGAAAATTTATTCCAAAATTCGCATCTGGGGCGATTGGCCGCCCGTTATGGTAGCCGCAGCGATTGGATTTTTAATAGCGAAGTGGAATGGGAACCCTCGCTGGAGCCGAATCATTCTTGCCGCGATGATCGCTTCCACGCTGGCTGGCGCACTGGCAAACACCTCACGCCTCACAACCGGTCGCACCCGCCCTCGCGAGAGCCCTAAGATCGAGCAAGGGTTCTATGGTCCATGGCGTGACGGCAAACTTCTCATTGGAAATCCCGCCTTCAATTCGTTTCCTTCGGGCCATACGGCAACCTCATTTGGATTTGCCTCGGTATTCTTTTTTGCAGCGCCTGCCTGGGGTGTTCTGGTTCTGTTGGGCGCAATGTCCGTAGCATGGGCGAGCATTGCCATGGGGGCACATCATCCCTCGGATGTCGTTGTTTCGGTTATTCTCTCGTTTATCGTCGGCTGGATCGTCTGGCAGTGGATCCAACGCCGATCAGAGAAAAATCCTAACGAATCAGGCCCCAGCGGGAACTGAACGGCCAATAAACAAGGAATCCGCGCCCAGCGACATTGCGTTCAGGGACGATTCCCCAATCGCGACTGTCGCGTGAGTGATAGCTGTTATCACCCAATGCAAAATAGCTGTTCGGCGGCACGGCGAATGTGGCATCCGGTGAGCCCAGGAAGCGGAAAGGTGGCCCGCCACGTCCGGCGTTCGAGTAACCCTGATACCCATCCTTCATGCTCATCACGCGTTGAAAAACAAAGCTCTTGGGGACTTCTCCATCGACAAAGAGCATGGGTGGAGCGATGCGCAGCGTTTGTTTGGGCATTCCTGCAAGACGTTTGATGTAGTGCTGGGAGCCCATGGCAGGATCGAGTCCGGCTTCGATTTCAAGAATGTCTGTGGTTTTAAAAACAAAGACATCGCCGGATTGGGGTTTCACAAAATTATAGCTGACTTTGTCCACGAACACTTGATCTCCCGTATCCATGTGTCCACGCGCAATGACCTCGCCGTTTGAGTATTCGCGTCCGGGCAAAACGCGGAAATACCGCATCAGAGGGTCGCGCGGAACGAAGAGAGTGTAACGATGACGCCGACAGATAATTTCCGTGAAGGTGAAGAAATTGAGGTAGGTTTTTTCCTCGAGAGCGATAATGACGTCTTCATCCTTCGCGCGGAGTTCAAAATGGTGGCGACCGCGAACAAAGAAATCAAAAACACGGGTGAGGGGATTGGGCGGCGGCGTATCGGTGGGATAGCCCACGATGCCGTAAAGCGTTGGCTGCATCGAGCCGGTTGGGATGCGGAAGGGTTGAAGGAGATAGGCTTTGACCCCCGCCGCAATGACAACAGCCACCAGAAAAACTTCAATATTTTCGCGAAGAGCTGGGAATTTTTGCACTGGCGCACAGCGACCGATGAGCTCGTCCAACTTGGTGGTCGCAATTTCCACGCTTTCCTTGCTGCGCGAGCGGATGGCTGACTTAAGATCCGTGATACGGCTTAGGATTTCCTGAATACGATCCGCCGGCAGAATGTCTTTTTTGTAAGAGAGGAACTTCTTCGCACCATGCACATATTGCTTGGCATCCTTGATGTAGCGTGGGGTCAGGAAAAACATAGTTGCTTGTTGGGGTTAGCTGGTGCGGAGAACTTGAATGAATGCCTCCTGCGGGATGTTGACGGTGCCCACGGCTTTCATGCGCTTTTTGCCCTCTTTTTGTTTTTCGAGGAGCTTGCGTTTGCGGCTAATGTCGCCGCCATAGCATTTTGCCGTCACATTTTTGCGCATGGCACTCACGTTTTCTCGGGCAACAATTTTGCCGCCTACAGCGGCTTGGATTGAGACCTGATAAAGCTGTGTTGGGATGACTTCCTTGAGCTTTGCTGCCAGAGCGCGGCCTCGGAATTCCGCCTTTTCGCGGTGAACAATTGACGAAAATGCATCGACTGGCTCGCCGTTGACGAGCATTTCGAGCTTCACCATCTTGTTCGCTCGGTAACCGCTGGCCTCATAATCCATCGAGCCGTAACCGCGGGTGATAGACTTCATTTTATCCACAAAATCCACGAGAATTTCATTCAGCGGCAACTCGGTGGTGAGCATGACGCGCTTGGTGTCGAGCGACTCCGTATGGCTGACTTCGCCGCGCTTTTCCATAATGAGTTGCATGATAGGTGAGATGTATTCATTCGGAATCATCACAAAACAACGCACCATCGGCTCACGGATTTCTTCAATGACGCTCGGGTCGGGAAGTTGATCTGGATTGTCGATGCGGAGGAGTTCTCCATTCGTTCGGAGAACCTCATAAATAACCGATGGATAGGTCGCGATGATATCCATGTCAAACTCGCGGCGCAGACGCTCGAGGATGATTTCCATGTGCAGAAGACCCAGGAATCCGCAACGGAAGCCAAATCCCAAAGCCACGCTCGACTCGGCCATGAATTGAAACGCGGCATCGTTGAGCTGAAGTTTGGCCATGGCCCCCTTCAGGTGCTCGAAGTCAGCCGTATTGATCGGATAGATGCCACTGAAGACCATCGGTTGAACAACCTGAAAGCCGGGCAGTGGCTCAGTGGCTGGCTGGCGGGAGTTTATGAGGGTGTCGCCCACCTTCACTTCCGCGCTGGTCTTGATATTGGCAATCACGTAACCGATGTCGCCGGCCTCCAATTTTTCGCGGGAGAAAAACTTAGGTTGCTGCGGTTTGAACACGCCCACTTCCTTGACCTCGTAAGAGGAATTTGTAGCCATCAGCTTGACGGGATCGCCCGCTTTGATAGTTCCCTCGACGACGCGGACGTAAATGACAACGCCGCGATATGTGTCGAAGTGGGAATCAAATGTCAGGGCGCGGAGGCGGGCATCCGGTTTGCCTGATGGCGGCGGAACCCGTTCCACAACGGATTCCAAAATGTCGCTGATGCCAATTCCCGCTTTCGCGCTCGCAAGAATCGCTTCCTCGGCGGGAATCGCTAAAATGTCTTCGAGTTGCTTTTTAGCCATCTCGATATCCGCATTGGGAAGATCAATTTTGTTGATGACCGGAATGATTTTGAGGCCTTGTTTTTCTGCCAGATGGACGTTGGCGACCGTTTGGGCTTCGACGCCCTGTGCGGCATCGACAATCAGTAATGCGCCTTCGCAGGCTGCCAAGGAACGCGAAACTTCATAGGAAAAATCAACGTGGCCGGGCGTGTCGGAGAGGTTGAGTTTGTATTTCTGTCCATTTTTGGCGGTGTATTCCATCGCAATCGGATGAGCCTTGATGGTAATGCCACGCTCGCGTTCAAGATCCATCGCGTCGAGGAGTTGTTCTTGCGCCTCGCGTTTCTGAATCGTCCCGGTGGCTTCCAAAAGACGATCCGAGAGCGTCGTCTTGCCGTGATCAATGTGGGCGATGATACAAAAATTGCGCGTGTTTTCGATAGACATGAAGGGCCGGAAATATCAGCCACTCGAGGGAAACGGTCAATCCCTGCGTTTAGGCGCAATGCGTTTCCTTGCCGGGAGGAAAAAATCTTCCCTGCATCGCTGCGGCCATTTCAAGAATTTGAGCGGGAGTTTTGCCTTGGGCACGCAGGTCGCGGATACTAAGTCCACCCGTGCGTTTCGCTAACCGGTTTCCCTGACTATCGCAAACGAGCGGGCAATGATACCATGACGGTGACTCGGCTCCGAGGGCTTCGTAAAGAAGGATTTGTCGGGCTGTGGAGGTGAGTAGATCAGCTCCTCGCACCACTTCCGTAATCCCCATGGCAATGTCATCGACGACCACAGCGAGTTCATAGGCGGGAATATCATCGCGATTCCAAATCAGAAAATCCCCAAAATCGGTGAGCGTTGTTTTTGAAACATCTCCAAAATACCCGTCTGTAAAATGAACTTTTCTGGAGTCGGGAACCTTGAACCGCCAATTCACGCCGGCAGGATCAGCAAAACTCCGTGCATCCTCGACAGGGGATCGCCATGCGATTGGAAAAACCGGTTCTTCCTCATGGGGAGCCAACGTGGAAATTTCACGTCGTGAACGGCGGCAAGGATAGATAAAACCTGCATCTCGGAGCTTTTTCCAAGCATTCAGGAATAGCCCACGTCTAGTGCTTTGAATTACGGCCTCGCCATCCCAATCCAATCCCAACCAACGCAGATCTTCCATGGCATCGCGTGTGAATTCCTCTTTGCATCGCAAGGGATCAAGATCTTCGACTCGGAGAAAAATTTCCCCACCGGCTTCTCGGGCGCGATGGTGTGCTTGGAAAAATGTGGCGGCATGACCCAAATGCAAATGCCCCGTCGGAGTAGGTGCGATGCGTCCCCGATAGATCATTGGACAAGCGAAATCGAAAAATTCATTTGGCAGGAATTAGGTTCACTTTTTATAAGATGTTATGTCATGATCCAATCGTAGTTTTTCTTTGGCATCCAGAAACAACACCCCATGCTGACAACGGAAATCATTCGTGGACGCAAAGCAGCTTTCGCTTTGGAAGCGGAGTATGTCGAACTTTACGAGTCCCTGCCGTGCCCGAATGTCTATTTGTCCCCAGAGTGGGTCTATGCTTGGCTGATCAGCCTCGGGCGCAGCTATGAGGTTTGTTTTATCACGTGCTGGGAGGATGGTGCTCTGGTAGGCGTCTGGCCATTTTTTGAAACAAGCTTCCCTGTCATCGGTAAAGCTCTACTGCCCGTCGGAGTGCATACGGCAGATACCTTTGATCCGATCGCTCTTCCCCAGGCCATGGATTCTTTGCTGGCAGCGATTGATGCCCTGACATCTGAATACGCATTTATCTGGTTGCCATTGGTCACCCGGGATTTTGCGCAATCCGTGCTTGCTCCCGGCTTGAAGAAAATCAAGGCATGCCACCTGTTGCGCTCTCGAACATTGCGGTTCCTTGTTGAGCTCGAACGCTACAAGGATTTCGACTCCTATTCGGGAATGGTCTTTGGTCCGAAGACACGTCAGAACCTCCGCCGCAAGGCCCGCCGACTTGGAGAGGAAGGCGAAGTCCAATATCTTAAACTCGAAACCCCAGAGGAAATCACGCCATGGATCGAGCAGGCCATGAACTTGGAGAGGCAAAGCTGGAAAGGGGCCCAAGGCGTTGGCGCATTCAAGCGCGGGGATTTTCGCTCGTTCTACCATTTGGCAATTCAAAATCTCGCTGCCAAAGGCCGCTTGCGCTTGAGCCTCCTGACCATCGAAGGTCACCTGGCCGCCTACGAAATCGGCCTTTTGGGGAAAGACTACTATTGCATGCACAATATGGCCTTTGACCCCTCGTTTTCGTCTCACTCTCCAGGTCGGATTCTCATGCTGCTTTCTTTGGAAACCTGCTTCGCGGAGAAACGCCGGATTTATGACTTCATGCAGAACGATCAGGAATTCAAACGCCAGATGTCCTCGCATGAATCCTCGCTCTGGGATTGCATCATTATTCCTCGTTCCATCAAAGGTCTCTTCCTCCTTGGGGTCGTTAGAATCATCGACCTCTGGACGAAATGGAAAAAACGCAAAGTCAGCAAAGAAGGCGCCTTGGAACGCGACGAATTCCCCCAAGCCACCGATCTGCAAGATACTGCTGGAAACACTGAGCCGAGCCGATAAGGAAAATCTCCGCAAAGTCGCGGGAGCCACCATATCAAAATTTTTCTAAATTCCCCCAAAAAGAGGTAAAAAAACTCACGGCGCAGATTGGGATCTGAGTTGATCTAAAAATTGACATTCTTGATTTTATGCAGACACTCGGCACAGCAATGAACCTGTATCATTTGACCAAAATCCGTGTAGGCACTATTTGTCTGCCGACGCAAAGATTCTTTGCCGCATGGGTGCTTGGGGTCTTTTTTACATTTCAGGCTGCGGTTCAGGCTTGGGTTGTGAATATTGATTTTGATGCAGGGGGAGATACCTACTCTGGCCAAGGGGCATATTCTGATCCCCAACATAATTACTGGAATTCCATCAACCCTGGAAATGTAAACTCTCCGTTTAGCCTAACTGCTTCCGATGGCATAACCAACACTGGAGTTACATTTGCAATTACTCAGCCCGACTGGGTTGGTTTTTGGGGTGGTAGTAGCGGGCCACTCGCGGGTGCGTTGATGGGAGATTATCTGTATACCTACACAAGCCAAGCGCCTGGAGCGCCATTCTCCATCGGAGGGCTCACTCCAGGTGCTACCTATCAATTGTATTTCTATTCTGCAGTCGGCGGCAATGACTGGCTTAGAAATAGGTCGGGCATGTTTACGCTCGATGGTGTCAGCCAGCTTGTGAATGGCTACTCTTCTGCACAACAGGGAAGTGCCCTTTATGACTCGTTTGTCTTGGAAGATAACTATCTTATTTTTACAACTACAACGAATGGGACCAGTTTGGCAGGAAGCTTTTATGCTCTGCCAGGCTCTCAGGAAGCAGAATTTAACGGATTGCAGATTGTGCAAATATCCGCTGGGCAAGGCACATCCTCAGTCCCCGAGCCGGGTCAAGTCGCCGCCTCGCTCCTGCTA
>JBEIMO010000097.1:0-7498 GCA_040378625.1 Verrucomicrobiia bacterium
AACTCGATTAAATCGGATTTCTAGGGCTTCGAGGATATCTTGTTGTTTGGAGAAAATCAGACCTTCCTGATGGCCCTGTTGGCGACCTTCTTGGCGGAATTGTTCGGCGAGTGACATGGCGTTTTTACTGAGTTTCGGGTTGCGTAGTGTTTTTAATCTCCTGCGAAAGGCGGGTTTTTGACAGGATAACAGGATTCGCAGGATTTACAGGAGGATCATAGGAATGTTGGAGGCAATATAGAACATGGAATGCTTATTGAATTGCAAGCAACTCATTCTCTGTGATCTTTGACTCGCTCGCTCCCGCCCTGCTCGCCCTTCGCGCTAACCTTAGGTTACTCTTCCTCAAAGGCTTTCCAGACTTTTCGGTTGTGTCCTCTGTGGTTAATTCTGCTGAATTCCGGGGTCGATAAAACTGCCGCTCACAAGGGTCAAGGAGGTCCAGTCTATGAGGCGGGCAAGCTTGCGCGGGAGATGAGCTTGCAGAAAGGCGCGGGCGTTGTCGGGGTCCGAGAAGGTTGATTTGACCAGTTTGTCGTGGGGTTGGTGAAGTGGACTCTCGGACTGGGACATGGCAGAGATAGTTGGGAACAGTCCACTTGGCGTCAACGGGTGGAATGTGACGAATCTGACAAGTTGGAGCACAGAGGTTCGACAGAATGATGGATGACTGAATCATTTTTTGACTCCGATTCGGCAGTCATAGACAGCCGCTACAGAACCCGCGCGGCAGCGCGAGTCGCAATTCTGGGAGGGTTTATCGTTTGCCTTGCTCCCGCCCTGCTCGCTGCGCCTTTCGGGCCATCTGCGATGTGCTTCCTTCGCACTTCCCAGTGCTTCGGTTCGCATGACCCAAGTTTCAGCCGCAAGGCGGCGTTTCTGCAGGCGGCATGGGACCAGTCTCCTCTTAAAACTTACAACTTCTATGCCCTACAAAGATTCCTTCGATTCGGGCACAAGAACTGCCGGCAATCCGACTGCGCTGGCGAGTTTGAATTGGCGTTTGTCACCCGTCACCAACAGATCGGCGCCACAAGCCTCCGCTGCGGCAACATGAAGGATATCAAGCGTGCGGCAGAGAAGTTTCTTTGTATGAAGGCGGGCCAGATGGGCTGCGCGGTTCCAAACGACCGGCCAATCCAGCATTTCTATGGATAGAATTCCGTTGCTGGTGTCCGAGTCGATGTGTTCAAGGGCGAGGAGTCCAGCAGCACTCGGAATGCTTTTTCGGCCAATCGCCGCATGAATGGCGTTGCGAACTTCGGTTTCCTGAAGTTGGTTGAGGGGAATCGAGCGGGCTTTCTGCGCTTGGCGTTGCACAAAAGCGCTTCCGGGTTCGAAGATGTAGAGTTTCACAAGCGCACCGGTGTCAAAATAGACTTTGGACATCGCAATACAGGTCAGCCACGGTCCTGATAGGCAGTATCGGCAGTAGAAGGATGACTGCTATTGACCGCACCGGCGGCACGGGCGCGAGAAATCCAATCCGGCTTGGCAAGAGAAACCTCAGCAGACGCCGGCTGGATCAAAGCCACAGGCACCCCGTGCGATGTCCAACGAAGAGTCTGACCTGCCGACAGGAGCTTGCGAATTTCCTTGGAGCGGTGAACGAGGTCTCTCGAGGTGATGGCTTGCATGTATTACAAATAAGTTGAACATAGCGTTTTTGTCAAAACACATGTTAAGGAGTTTTTGACAAAATCATTTTTGGGGGGAGTTCGGACGCACGGCAGCACGATTCGTGACAAAATCATTTGAAGGGATCCGCCTACGCGCTTCGCGGCTACGGCGTGACATTGGGGTCATCGTCCTCGCATGACCCATTTTTCAGCCGCAACGCGGCGTCCTCGTGATCCTGGGGTAGGGATCGCCAGGCCCTTGGCGTCCCAAGCCTCAGCCGCAAAGCGGCGTTCCTGCTTGATGCGATGGCGGCGTGTGGAGGCGTTTTCTGCCAACGGCGCAGCGTGGCGCAGACAGCTCTTAAAAATTAATGCTTAAAACTTTATTGAATACCCCATGTAAAATCAGCTGTATCTGGATACCCACTCTCACCAGGCTTAGGAATACGCACAAATTGAACATGCCCGTCCACATAGCAGGCATTGACATAAACATCATCTTTAGGTCCAGAATGCCACCTTTGTTTGCGATCTCCACCACCCACATAATTCATTGCGGGTTGGCACATGATCATGAGGGTCTTGGCGGGTTGCGAGACATTCATCATTTTAAAAGATGAGGTGCCGACCGGCAGATTTCTGAGCGTTGCCTTTGTGGTATCATTAGGAGGGCAATAGTTGAACATGTAAGAATTTCCCGCCGAGTTATACTGAAGAGCGACTCCTGACATGCCCTTGTCAGCCGGACATCTGGCCACAGGCACTTCTTTCGTGGTGGATGTGACTCCAAGATAAGGATTCAGAAATCTCTTAGGATCGGTGGCAGGAGTTCCCGACTGCCCTGCTTTACCCACGAACAAAACAGTCGAAATGGGCGATGGGACAAAAATATTCCCATCGTTATCTGCCATATAGAGACGCACTGCGGCACCGAGTTGTTTCAAGTTGGAAGCGCACTTCGACTTGCGCCCTCCTTCTTGAATTTTGGTCACCTGCGGCAATGCCAGAGCCGCCAAAATGGCTATGATAGCTACAACCGTGAGCAACTCAACAAGAGTGAACGCGTTTTTATGAGACTGCTGGTAAATGCGCATGGGAATCGTGCTTTAACTCTTTATTTTTTAGCAGTTGGCTCGAGGAAGAACCAGCGAGTTGTAGCCTGCTGCATATTGAGTTCTATTTGGTCAGTGGACTCGCTGATGACTTTACCAGCGGTCAAATCAGTGACCTTTGAGGGCCCGAGGAGCCGCAGGTTTTTCTTGCCCGAAGATATGGCGTGGATCGTGGCGATGTGCTGATTGATGAAGACTGCATCGCCTGCCGGTGCCGCGACCCATGCTCCGGCTTCCATGGCGATATTATTGAGGAAAGCGGATTCGAGGCGAGGTATGCCGCAGAAAATGGAGCGCCAAGTTCCAAAGTCGCGACTGGCGTAAGCCACGCCACCGGTGTCGCGGTATTTGGCAAGAGGCGTTGCCTTGGGGTCATTGACCGCAAAGGCAAAGCTCTCGATGCTTTTCTCGCCAAAGGCGGCGCGGCGCGGGCGGTCTGCGAAGGGTCCGGAAAGATCCTTGGCCAGTCCGCTGCCACTGCCGAACCACTCGGCCATGAACTTCTGCGGCTTGGGGAGGGCCTCGACCGTGATGCCGGTAATGTCCGTGACGGCCTTGGCGGCATCCGCAGCACCGATCACGCCGGGGGCGTGCAGGAAAACCAGCGTGCGTCCATTGCTCTTGAGCGATGCGATTTTGGCTCGCTCGGCTTCGGTGAGGTGCTGTGGGCTGACGAAGACATAGACTTTGTAATCCGGCAGGTCCGCATGATTGAGATCGGACTGGAGGTAGAGGTGATAGGGAACGCCTGACATGTCCCACTGGTCCCGATGACGCCGCAGGAGATACCAGCGGAAGTCGATGCCTTTATCGAGCGTGAGATAGTCGAGGCTGCGCTCGCCGACAAAGAATGCGACATCGGCACGGAGCGCCTGGTCGTTGGGAAGATCGCGTTTGAAGGCCTCTGCCGCCTCTTTGATGACCGGGCCTGAATCGGATGTGTAGCGACCCGACTCGTGCTCGAGCAGCCACGAGCCCAGACCTTGGGAAATCATCATGCCGGATTCGCGTCGGATCATGGCATCGAGCTCGCCTTGGTTGCGCGCGCGACCGACGCTGATGTCTGTGGCCTCAAACTCTGTGGGCTTGGAATAGGAGCGCCAGTCCTGCTCGGTCATGTAGAGTTTTTTGTGCAGTAAAACGGAAGCGGGCATGGTCTGGCAGCCGCCTGGATAACCGGGCAGGCGAATCCAATAGTCGGCGGGCGCACCCAGGATATCGATCGAGTTCTGGCGAAGCATGTGGGCAAGCCCTCCCCCGCTCGGCCAGCTGTTCATAGCGCTGGCAAAATAGGCCACGGTGACCTTCTTTCCGGAAGTGAGGGTCTTGATCTCTTGACCAATGGCTATCGGCAGATTCATCGCGGCTTCAGGCAGGAAGCGGTTGAAATCCGCCACATCCTCCATGCTCTGCCAATCCAACCACAGCCCTTTGCACTGCCGCCTCTCGGGCGAAGGAACGGCTGCTGTCTCGAAAGTGACATCCGCATTGCGCCACGCTTTTTGCAACGCCGCAACATCCCCCTGGTATTTTTCCCTGAGCCAGTCCCGGAACGCCTGCTGACCGGGAATCGAATAGTCATCCAACCCGCCATCCTTCGGGGACCATCCCCAATTCACAAATTGGGCGTCGCAGAAGCCTGTGATCGTGTAGCCAACCACCACTTTGCCGAGGTCCGATTTTTCCACATGGCCCACGAAGTGCCGAACCATGTCGAGAATGTCCTCCTTTACCTTGGCGGAGTAGAGGGATGGCAGGAAACGCTGACCTGCGGCAGGCTCCCCGCCCCACTTGGTGAGGTGCCGCACGCCAATGCCCTTGCGTCCGCTCTGGTCAAGCGTCACCTCGTCGGGGTTTTCGCTTCCCCAGGCATTGTAGGGATCCGCCGAGATTTGAAGTTGCACTTTTCCCTCGGGGTTCGATCGCAGGTAATCGCGAATTTTTTGATCAATGACAGCGTAGTTGAACTCGTTTTTGCCGATCCAAAATGCCTTGGCTTTGTTGTTCTCGGCTTCCTGGGGAATCTCGACAACCTGAGCTGAAACACCCCCGGCATTATAGGCTTGCCAGTGGTCGACCTCCTTCGGGTAAGCCCAGGGGCCATTACCCCAGAAGGGGATCACTTTGACATCATTGTAAAGCAGGCGTGAACGGCCTCCCATGGCTTTGAGCACGGAAACGACTGGCTTGGCGTCTGCCAGCGCACGGTCCGCCACCGAAGGCGGCGGCAACTTGACATCCGGTTTCAGACTCGTGGGCGAGTCGTAGTTCCCTCCGCCCTCGATGCGCACGGATTCAAGCACAAGCCCTCCAACCTGCGGTGCCACCGCCATACGGATGCGATCATTGCCGTCCCTCTGGTAAAATTCATGCACGACCTCGAAAGATCTCTCTCCTTTTCCAAAGAGGTTTTTCAACTTCTCCACCAAACCCTGCGGGCCCGGCAAACGATGCGTCACCCTTTCGATTGGCGCTTCGGCGGACGGATAGTTTTTTGTGAACTGGGCGAGCTCCACGGCGACCTCCTTCACCGCATAGGGAGCCTGCCCTTTCATGATGAGGCGATAGTAGCGGTTGCTCCTCACGGGTGTGGAAGGGCTCAGTGCCGCTTGGTCGGCATCCACCGCGAGCGCCCCGCTTTCACCCGCCGGAGTCTTGACTCCAGCTTCCATTTGGATGGAGAAAGGCACGCTCTGAATTTGCCATGACTGCAAAGACAAATCCTGCGAGGGAACAGGCTTGGCGGCCTTAGGAGCTCCGCTCTCCATGGGACCGCGCGGGGCTCCGATGAAAAGCTCACTGACATGATACTCGCCCTTCTGCGGTGAACTGGTGCCTACCCGGAATCCGGTCTGTCCCTGCGCCAATGCGAGAGCCTCGTAAGCCAATGGTTCGGGTAACTGCGCCACACCATCGATCCACAACTGCACGCGCATGGTGCCGGAAGCGTCCTTTGTCTTTCGCACAGTATAAACGCGCGGCTTGCCATCCTTCCAGTTCAGTTCCGCGACCGGCACAAGATATTTTGAAGAAGCATCCGTGAACGCCAAGCGGCAGTCGCCTCCGGGCAGAACAAACCAGCCGAGCATGATCACCTTTCCACCCCCGCCTTCGTCTTGGAACCCCACAGTGATCGCCGGAAACGACTCCAACCCGGAGACATTTTTCAGGGCCATCTTGATGGAGAACTCGGTCTCCAGATCTACCAGAGGTTTGGAAACTGGCCGATGAACCAATACAAAAGATCCGCCTGCAGAGGCTTCACGATCATCAAGAATCAACTCCCCCTCTTTTTCATAGACCGTGCAATTCGGGTTGGGAGTTTGTTTGTTCCACCCTGATCCAGGCTGGAGTATTTGAAGCACGGGAGCCGTAAAGGAGGTTGAGGCAAGAGCACCGGAAACCTGGCCTTGGACATTGGAGACTTGAATGAGAGCACTTGCCAGAAGCAAAGCCAGAGACTGGTTTTTTAGGGAGATCATGAGAAAGAGCGCGCCGACAATTTTTAGCGCATTAAGATTTTGAGCTTGTCTGGGAGAAAGATAAGAGAGGCGAAAAATTTCGCTAAGACGGCTTAGACTTTATTTATTAACACCTTCTGGCCCAGCCGTAACAACGGCATTCCAATCCTTCAGAACACGAATTTCATCGATTTGCGACGAGCAGTTGTCGCCCTGTTCGATACGGAAAAACCACTTACCTCCTTCGACAGACATCATCCCGGCTGTTTCCAAATCAGGAGCCGGCTCGACAGAAGGCACTTCAGCATCAGGATCAAAAGACCAAAACGATCCTTTCAACTCCCCGCCAACCCGGTTGAGTTTGACAACAAGCAGCGTCGTTTGACCGAGCGTGTAAGTGCCACCTGTCGCTCCCTGCTCCCCAAAAAGACCGACTCTGTAGGCATTATTGCTGGTGAGACCAAATTCGACAATCGGCCGCGCAGGATTAAGAACCAGCAGGGAGAGGGTTAGGAATGATGACTTTTTCTCGCTTGCTTCCCTGGAAACGAGAACGGAAAAGTAAACCACCCCTCCTTCATCCAAAATGGCATTCTGTATCTCGGACGAAATCTCGCGCATACAGGATGCAGAACCAATCTGTGAAAGACGGGAACCGCTGGTTGGAATCTTCAATGCGGAGGGGTAAGTCAGGCTTGCGCCATCGGATGCGGAATTGATATTTGTATTGATCGACCAAGGAGCCATCCACCCTTCGCCCCCATTGGCCTTCCCGGAAATAAGTGGCCCGCCATCATACTGAAATCCCTCATACAACAAAGAGGCGTTGCCATTTCCACACACAATAAAAAAAGCAACAGCCGCATACATGGAAGCGGGTAATTTCCGCCAATCGCGGATTCCGGCCTGTGGCTCGTGAGAATCGACATAAGAGGAACAAACGGGGAGTGTATTGGGGCGATGTGTGGTCATATTGATCTTGGTTGAGTTTGGTTTTGTTGAAAGCGGCGACAAGAGCCGCCGGGAGAGAATTCCAACATGCGCACCCGCGCAAACAAGGGTGAACTGTTTAAAAAAACGGACATCTGTTCAAAAAACGTACATTTTTTGGAAAAACGGGAAACGGGGGCTGTGTTTTCAATTAGTGAGGACTCTCAGAACGACTCTGCGAGCGGCTGGGAGGTTCGACAGAATGATGGATGACAGAATCATTTTTTTTGGGGTCCGCCTACGCGCTGCCGCGCGGTGGCGCGATTCGTAATAAGGGAGGGTTCATCGTCCTCGCATGACCCATTTTCAGCCGCAC
>JBEIMO010000098.1:0-6973 GCA_040378625.1 Verrucomicrobiia bacterium
CTGTAATTATTCTCTTAATCATGTTCAAGCTTTCACGAACCGCAAGTGTGGCCATCGCAACAGCATTGACGCTGTTCCTTTCGACTATCCACGCAGCCCAGACACCAACGGCTGACCAGGGTCAGGTGGCATTGACCGTTGCAAACCTTCTTCAACAAGCCCACTACAGCCAGCAACCCCTCGACAAGGCCATGTCGGCCAAGCTCCTGACAACCTACCTCGAGAACCTCGACTACAATAAACTCTACTTCACTCAAGAGGATGTGGATGAGTTTACCAAAAAATACGCAAACAGCCTTGATACATCGATCCAGCGCGGAGACCTCACGCCGGCGCATGAGATTTTTTCTCGATTCAAAGAACGTGTTGAAAACCGTGTCGCCAGCAACAAAAAGCTCGCCGCAAAAAAATACACCTTCAAAAACAATCACACCGTCACCCTCAACCGGCAAAAAGCCACATGGCCCGCCAACCTTCCCGAGGCTGATAAAATATGGCGCGACCGCGTGGAGGCCGAACTTCTTCAGGAACACCTCAGCGATGTAAAATTACGCACACCTGCAGAAACAGTCACCCGTCGCTACGATCAGGCCCTCCGCAACGTCCGGGAATGGGATGCCGATGAGGTGCTCAAGGTTTTCCTCAACGCCCTTGCTCTCAGCTACGACCCGCACTCCCAATATTTAAGCGCAGGCGACATGGATAATTTTGAAATTTCTATGAGGCTTTCGCTTGTTGGAATTGGAGCCGTTCTGACATCAGAAGATGGGTATGTAAAAATCAAGGAGATCGTTCCCGGTGGCCCGGCAGATGTTGACTCCAGGCTGAAAGTCGGCGACCGCATTCTCGCGGTGGCACAAGGAAACAAAGACTTCGAGGACATGGTGGACGTCAAACTCGATAAGGTGGTTGAGAAAATCCGAGGCAACAAAGGCACCATCGTTCGCCTTCAAGTGATTCCTGGTGATGCCGAAGATCCTTCCAAGCGATCGATTGTTGAGATCACCCGCGACGAGGTGAAACTTAAAGACCAAGAAGCCAAAGCCGAGTTACTCGACGTCACGTCGCCAAATGGCCGCGCCTCCCGCATCGGATGGATCACCCTGCCTGCATTCTATTCCAACATGACCGGCAATGGGACTCCGAAAAGCGCCACGCAAGACGTTCAGGCTCTTCTGGAGCGACTCAAACAGGAAAACATCGAAGGCCTCGTTGTCGATCTCCGCAAAGACGGCGGGGGTTCGCTTGAAGAAGCCATCAATCTCACAGGCCTCTTCATTCAAAAAGGGCCCGTGGTTCAAGCCAAAGACTCCAACGGAAGGATCAGCGTTAGCAGTGACCGAAATCCCGAAAGCAACTACTCCGGTCCGCTCATTGTTGTGATGAACCGCTTGAGCGCTTCCGCCAGCGAGATTTTTGCAGCAGCGTTACAGGATTACGGCCGCGCCGTGATTGTTGGAGATGAGCAGAGCTTTGGTAAAGGAACCGTCCAAACTGTCGTTGACTTGGATAAATCGATTTCGATCCCCTTCTTCAGCAAGGAACGCCCAAAAGCCGGGGGATTAAAACTGACCATTCAAAAATTCTACCGCATTCGTGGCGGCTCGACGCAATCCCAAGGCGTCAAATCCGACATCGTCCTCCCCTCGCGCACGGACAATCCAGAAATCGGCGAGGACTCGATGAAAAACCGTTTGCCCTATGACGAAGTGGCTCCTGTCATTTTGGCAGATAAAAACCGTGGGGCTGCACTTTTCATGGAACAACTCCGCGAAAGATCCCAAAGCCGAGTGTCCAAGGATCCAGAATTCGCCTACGTGAACGAGGACATGAAACGCCTCCGCGAACGCATCTCAAAAAACAGCATCAGCACAAACGAGGAAGTGCGTCGTCAGGAAATTGCAGAAGAAAAACAACGCAAGGAAGCCCGAACGAAAGAACGCACCGCACGCGGACAGATCATGAATGCCAAAGCCTGGCAAGTGACACTGGACGACGTCCAATCCAAGCGCGCCTCACTGGAATCGGTCCCCTATGACCGTGACCGCGATAAAAAATACACAGAGGAAGAGGAGGAGCCTTCTTCCAGCAAAAAAGAAACCGCTAAAACGCCAGAACCTGACCCTATTCGCAACGAAGCAGTGCGCATCATTGGCGACCTGATTGAGCTTTCCGATACATCGAAAACCGTGAGTGCCAGTACCGATTCCCGAGTCGCTCCGATAGCACGGTAGTCCCCTCTTTTTCTAAGTCTTGATGGTTGATGCTGGGGTGCAAACACCATTGCCACTTCCGCTCTTTTTTCGCACTATGACGTCATGATTAAGAAATTATTGTTCGTCACGGGTGGGGTCATCCTCGGCCTCAATGCCGGGGTTATTTTCTGCCCGGATTCGAACCTGAAATTTAGCGTGCACATAGCATCGGCCGCCCTGGGTCTCGGAATTCTCTTTTTGGCAATAAAATCCACTACTTCTGTAGCGAGTGAAAAGATTCCGCATACGCCTCCTGCAACGCCGCCCCAGCCGCCTCGGGCTGAAGCCGAGATTGTCGCCTTTCTTGCATTGCTCCAGGAACACGGTCGATTGGTTGATTTTCTTAAAGAGGAAATCGGCGGCGCAACCGATCAACAAGTCGGCCTCGCCGCACGGGTCGTGCACTCTGGATGCCGAAAGGTCTTGGATGAATACTTCGAAGTTCAACCAGTTCAACACTGCCAGGAAGGAGAGAAATTAACTCTCGACGTTGGTTATGATGCCGCAGCCCACCGTTTGCTGGGATCAGTCCCCGAACGTCCTCCCTATCACGGAAAACTCCTCCACCCCGGCTGGATGGTCAGCAAAGTAAAACTTCCCCGCGTCAATGGCATCACGGAAAAACGCCCCTGGCCGGTTCTTGCCCCTGCGGAAGTTCAAGTCGAAGCAGCCAAATAGCGCAGCAACTCTGAACGGCTTCAAATGAGCGATTACATCGGCATCGATCTGGGAACTAGTAACTGCGCTACGGCGTGGGTTAATACCGCTAAAGAACCAGCCATTATCCCTATCACTCAGGTCGTGGCACCAGACGGCATCGGAGAAAAAAAATTACTCCCCTCAGCCGTGTATCATCCTGCCCCAGGTGAAATACCGGAAAGCGCCCCCAAACTTCCTTGGGAATCCAAACCGGATGACTGGTTCATTGGCGAATTCGCTAAAAACCGAGGCACGCTCCAACCCGACCGCCTTATTACATCTGCCAAAAGCTGGCTTTGTCATCCGCACGAAAGCCGTAGTCAGCCCATTCTTCCTTGGGGTAGCACCAACATTCCGAAAAAACTTTCACCGCCCGAGGTATCGCGCCGCATCCTCAATCACCTGCTGCAAAATTTTAAATACGCGAATCCCAATATCGAAGTATCCCCCGCCAACACAGTCCTGACGGTTCCGGCGTCGTTCGATGAGGTTGCCCGTGGACTGACTCTGGATGCCGCAAGACAATGCGGACTGGAAGAGGCCACACTTCTTGAGGAACCTCTCGCCGCTTTTTACGCCTGGCTGGAAAATCAGGGAGCAAATTGGCGCCAGCAGGTGAATATCGGAGATTTGATCCTTGTTTGTGATCTCGGTGGTGGAACGGCAGATTTCAGTCTCATCGCCGTGACCAGCGATAGCGGTGAATTGGCTCTGGAACGTATCGCCGTTGGCGAGCACATCCTACTCGGTGGCGATAACATGGATCTCGCGTTGGCGATGTCCGTTTCCCAAAAATTATCCGACGAAGGAACGCATCTCGATGAATGGCAATTCCTCGCCCTTATCCAAGCGGTGCGTAAAGCCAAGGAATCCATGCTTTCCGACTCCGCACTCTCCGAAGCACATCTCGCCATTCCTTCCCGTAGCAGAAAGCTTTTGGCGTCCACTTTGAGCGCCTCGCTCACTCGTGCCGAGGTGGATGAAATTATTTTGAATGGTTTCGTGCCACTTGTGGAACCGAGTGACATTTCAAATATTCGCCGCACTAGCGGGCTTCGGGAATCTGGCCTGCCCTATGCAACCGATGCAGCGATCACCAAGCATCTCGCCCGCTTTTTAACCCGAGCCCATGCGAATGCCTCCTCTTCAACTCATCTCTTGAAAGCCATTGGCGGGACAGAGCGAATGGCTCGCTCCCCTCTCCTGCTTCCGGATGCCGTTCTCTTCAATGGCGGAGTCTTCAATTCCTCCCTCCTTCGCCAGCGCTTTTTGGATCAACTCGCCAAATGGTCAGGCAACCCGGTCAAAGAATTGCAAGGCGCTCGCCCAGATTACGCCGTAGCCTTGGGCGCTTCTGTCTATGCCCGCCTAAGAGCCACAGGCCAAGGATTGAGGATCAAGTCAGGAACTGCGCGATCCTACTACATTGGCATGGAATCGTCCGCCATGGCTGTTCCAGGCCGCCGTCCGCCAACCAAAGCGCTTTGTGTCGCCCCACAGGGAATGGAAGAGGGCAGTCATCACGAAATTATTGGCCGCGAATTTTTCCTCTACACCGGTGAAACATCGGTATTTCGGTTTTTCCATTCTGAGATTCGAGCGGGCGATCAACCCGGCGACTTGCTTCCTGATACCCGAGACCTTGAGGAGACCTCGAAATTGGAAGTTGCCATTCCCCCACCTCCCGGTCACGAGCCTGGCGAGGAAGTTCCTGTGCGGATTGAGACACGCGTGACCGAACTGGGCAATCTGGAGTTGTATTTTGTTCATATACCGTCTGCGGAGCGCTGGAAACTCGAGTTCAACGTCCGAATGGAATAAAAAGCCCAGATGGCGCGCTACCGCATCGGCATTGATCTTGGCACCACGAACTGCGCCCTCGCAGCTGTGGGAATCGATGACCCTGATGGTCATTCTCACATTTTAAAAATCCCTCAACAAGAGACAGCCCACTCCTCGGGATCCTACGAAACGCTTCCTTCGTTTTTGTATTTGCCCCCAGATGACTCGCAAGGGGGATGGATTGCGGGACGCTGGGCCCGCACACGCTCAGGGGAAGTGCCCGGACGCGTTGTGAGTTCTGCTAAGTCGTGGATGGTTCACCATGCCGCCGATCGGCGTGCGTCATTTTTGCCTTTGGGATCAACCGACATCCCATCCAAGAGCCTGATCAGCCCAGTTCAAGCGCTGTCGAAATTACTGAACACGATGGCCTGTGCTTGGAATGCGGAACATCCGGGTTCCCTCCTCGCAGAGCAGGAAGTGGCGATCACAGTTCCCGCCTCGTTTGACCCTGCCGCACAGCAATTGACTCTGGAAGCCGCGAGGGAAGCCGGTTTCCCGGAATCCACACTTCTCCTCGAAGAACCACAGGCTGCCTTCTATGCGTGGATGGAAAATCGTCCGGAGGATTTCCATCAATTCAATAGCAACGTGAAACGCTCTCATGTGCTTGTCGTGGACATCGGCGGAGGGACAACGGATTTGAGTTTGTTCGAGATTGATCCACGTCCGAAGGAAATTGCTCCTCACTTGAATCGCATTGCCGTGAGTGACCACTTGCTCCTCGGAGGCGATAATCTTGATTTGAGCCTCGCCCATTTTCTCGAAAACCGCCTCTCACCTGAGGCGCAGTTGCCCGCTGGCACATTTGCCCAACTCCTCGCCCGATGCCGAGAAATCAAAGAAGAAGCCCTTGGAGAAACCTCTCCCAACCCCTCTTGGCCTGTCGCTGTAGCGCGACCGGGAGCCTCTCTGATTTCTGGAACATTGCGGGCGGACGTGTCGTATGAGGAAATTTTACAACTCTTGCTGGAAGGCTTTTTTCCAATGGTCAGTGCTGGAGAGCGTCCTTTAAAGGCCTCTGCAGGACTTCGTGAAATGGGCCTTCCTTATGCCAAAGATGCGGCCATCACGCGCCATCTGACCGATTTCCTGAGAGACCGCCCACCGATCGACTACATTCTTTTTAATGGTGGACTCACCAAGGCACCGGCGATTCGAAACCGCATTCTGGAAAATCTCACTCAATGGCAGATGGGCCATTCGCCCTCGATTCTGCAAAATCCTGAGCCCGATCTCGCCGTTGCTCGAGGAGCCGCACGTTTTCTTCATTTGCGGGACTTAGGCGATTCCTCTCGCATTGAATCCGGCGCATCGCATTCGTATTACATTGGTCTTGGAGAGAACAAAGTCCTCTGCGTGCTTCCCCATGGCGCGGCTCCTGAAAAATCCTATTCCACGGATGTTCCCGGCTTGCGAGCGATTGTTGGAAAACCAGCCACATTTGCGTTGCATCGGCATGCCCGGCGCATCACCGATTCTTCGGGCGACATTGTAATTCTGGACGATTCGGGATTTTCCGAATTACCCAGCGTGGAAACGATCCTCAGGCCACAAGGTAATGCCAAACCTCCTGAAGATCCAAATGTGCGGGTCAATCTCCGAACAACACTCCGATCCACTGGCCTTCTCCGAATTGAACTTCGATCGATAGAAGCATCATCAAATTTTACATGGCCATTGGAATTTCAACTACGCGGTCAGCGTCGCGGCACTCAAAGCTCCTTCAAGTCCGAGTCCCCTCAATCCGCCAGTGCCATGACCGCCCTGCTCGATGGAACGCGCCGGTCGAGTCAGAAACTCACCGCCAATGCGGTTTTTCAAGTGGGCGAGAAATCGATCGGCTCGCCAAAAGCGAATTGGTCAGGCGGCATCGTGCGTTCGTTGTTCGACCAATGGCTTGAAATTGCTCCCCATCGGAACACATCAGCCGAGCATGAGGAAACATGGCTCCAAGTGGCTGGCTATCTTTTGCGTCCAGGTTGCGGAATGGTGGGTGACGAGGAACGCGTCGATGCCCTGCAATCGATTTTGAGCGAGGCGTCGAAATGGAATAATGGCGCGGTCAAAATTCAACGTTGGATTTGCGCCCGTCGTATTGCCGCCGGATTGAATGGCGCCCAAGCGTTAGCCATTTGGAATCTAGCCAAGAAGGAATGGCGCGATGGTTCGGTTCC
>JBEIMO010000099.1:0-6962 GCA_040378625.1 Verrucomicrobiia bacterium
GAATACCCTCGCCGCTCTTGAGCACTATAATTCCCTGTGTGACGAACTCGATATGTTCATGCATCAGGAAAATTCCCACTTTCGGACTCATGGTATGGAAGATCATTCCTTGACCAGCCGTAAAAAGGAGATTTTGGAAAGTCTCACCGGCGCGCTGGATCGCCTGCGTGCAACCGGCCCGGTAAAAAGTGCCGAGCATGCGGCATCATGTGACGTTCGCAAACGTGTTCTGGCAAAAATTCTCAAACTTCTTCTTCTCAGCCGTGAGAGCGAGCAACTATTGCTGAAAAATTCCTATCGCGCGGTTCCTAAAGTTGAGGCTCCTCAACCAACGCCTGCCAAGCTCCTCAAAACCTACAAAACCCACCGCGCCGCTCCTCAAGCCGCGACACAGGCCGAGGGTTCTTGGGTTGTTTGGTGATGCATTAGGGATTTAACCACAGAGGACACAGAGGGCTCAGAGAATACAAAAAAGTTTTATTCAAACTTAGGCATTTCAGAAAGTATTCCTGAAAATCCTGTAATCCTGTCCTTTGCCCATAAAACTGGTTTAATACGTTGACCCATGGCACAAACCGCGCAACCCATTACTCCGGGGCAAAAATACAAGTTCATCGTCAAATCCGCCGAGGAAGCGGCTTCGGTTATTCGCGAAAAGTTGGGCGAGATGGCGCAGGTGATTTCCGTGCGTCAGGTCGAAGGCGAGGGATTGGCAAAATTTCTGCGCTCTCCCAAGCTGGAAATCATCGCTCAGATTCCTGTCGAAAAGCCAACTCCTGCGTCTGATGCCGCCGCGGTTACGGAGCCTTCCCAAGCCGAAGAGGAAGCGGATGCGAATCCGCGTCGTAAGGCCCCTAAAGCGCGTAAAAGCCGCTCCGCTGCGGAAGGCGGAAAACGCGACGAGGCCGACTACGTTCCGGAGTCACTCGTTCGGGCGATGTTTCAAAACCTCCCGACTGGTCGCCTTTGGACATTGCTATCCAAAGCCGGTATTCCTGCCGAATTTCTTGCCCAGTTTGGCGAGCGTCCGGAAAACCGTCATCTCAATGACCAACCGCTCCAGACGGCCATCTCGCATTTTGCGATGCTCATGCGCGATCGCGCGCCCAGTCGCAGCCTCGCGCTGGCGAGCCGTGTCGCGTTTTTTGGATCGCCGGGAGCGGGTTCTACGACGGCCTTGTGCAAGCAATTGGCTTCCGATGTTTTTTTGCGCGGCCGTGCGGCCTGTGTGATGAAGTTGGAGGCGGATGAGCCGAATTCCTCGGAAGGCTTGGCGATGTTTTGTGAGGCACTTGGAGTGTCGCTTCTCAGAGATCGCTCAGAACTCCGCAAAGTCCCCGAGGATACTAACGTCTATTTCGACATTCCTGGAATGGTTCTGACAGGAAAAACTATCCGTCATTTGCAAAAGACTTTTGACGAACTGAACATTGAATCCCGTATTCTTGTGGTGAATGCTGCTTACGAGCGTCAATTGATCCAAGACTCCTACACCCGTGCCAGTTCTCTCGGTGCGACCCATGTCGTTTTCACGCATGTGGATGAGCTTCCTCGCTGCGGAAAGCTTTGGGAATTTGTTTTGGACGATGGTTTGGTGCCGCTCTTCGCCAGCACAGGTCAAAATATTGCGGGCGATTTCGATCGTCACGTCATCGACCTCCTCGTCCGCCGCACATTATCTGCGGGTGACGAGTAGTTCCCCGCAGAAGGATTGACCACAGAGGCCACAGAGGAGAAAAAGCATTCGAAGCAAATGTGGCTTTTCAATTTTGTGCCACTTTTTATCAGCCACGAATCTTCCTTCCTGTGAATCTTGAGTGTCCTGTCTAAAAACCCTTAAAAATACAAAAGCCGACAGTTTGATCTGTCGGCTTTCGCATTTGGTGGGAAATCGGTCGTCCTACGATTTTTGTTCGAGGATGGCGGCTTTCACCTGCTCGGGCACTTGCTCGAAGTGGGATGGCTCCATCGAGTAGGAGGAGCGGCCTTTTGAGAGTGAGCGGATGGCTGTGGCGTAGCCGAACATTTCGGAAAGCGGAGCCTCTGCGGTGACTGTCGAAAGATTGCCCTTGGTTTCGATGCCCATGATGCGGGCGCGGCGGCGGTTCAAGTCGCCCATGATATCGCCCTGGAACTCGTCCGGAGTGATGTTTTCGACTTTCATGATTGGCTCAAGCAGAATTGGCTTGGCCTTTTTCATGGCGTCTTTGAGAGCGAAGATAGCGGCCATTTTGAACGCCATTTCGTTCGAGTCCACATCGTGGTAGCTTCCGTCGATGATGTCCACGTGGACGTCGATGACCGGATAGCCGGCAACGACACCATTGAGGACCGCTTCGTTGAAGCCTTTTTGAACGGCTGGGATGTATTCTTTCGGAATTGTTCCACCAACGACTTTGTTTTCGATGGTGATGCCTTTGCCGCGTTCGTTCGGTGTGACTTTGCAGATAACGTGGCCGTATTGACCGCGACCACCAGACTGCTTGACCAGTTTTCCTTCGCCATCGGCTGGTGAAAGGATGGTTTCCTTGTAAGCGATTTGAGGTTTGCCGGAGTTGGCTTCCACTTTGAACTCGCGCAACATACGGTCGCGAATGATTTCGAGGTGAAGCTCGCCCATGCCAGCGATGATGGTTTGGCCGGTGTCTTCGTTGGTGAAGACGCGGAAGGTCGGATCTTCTTCAGCGAGGCGCTGAAGGGCGACGCCCATTTTTTCTTGGTCCGCTTTGGTCTTTGGCTCAATCGCCATCGAGATAACGGGATCAGGGAAGGATGGTGGCTCGAGAAGGATCGGATGGTCTTCATCGCAGAGGGTGTCGCCCGTTGTGATGTTTTTAATGCCCACGATCGCGGCGATATCACCCGAGTAGCAGGTTTCGACGTCTTCGCGCTTGTCGGCTTGAATTTGAATGATACGGCTGATGCGCTCGCGCTTGTTGGTGCGAGGATTGTAAACGGTGTCGCCCTTGGAGAGTTTTCCAGAGTAGACGCGGAAGAAAACGAGTTTACCAACGAAAGGATCGCTCCAGAGCTTGAAGGCCAGTGAGCAGAATTTCTCGTTGTCATTCGCAATCGCTTCCATGGGTTCCGCGTTGTCAGGGTTCTGACCATTGGCGGCAGGAATGTCGAGAGGGCCGGGGAGGTAGTCCACAACAGCATCGACGAGGTATTGAACGCCTTTGTTTTTGAAGGCGGATCCGCCGACAACTGGGACGAATTTGTTGGCGATCGTTTGGCGGCGGATAGCGGCTTTGAGATCTTGGATGGAAATGGGTTTCTCTTCGAGGAAGAGCATGCCGATTTCTTCATCGAGGTCGCACATTTGGGCTACGAGATCATCGTAGGCGGCTTGAGCTTTATCTTTGAGTTCGTCGGGAATTTCCTGAACAACGTAGGTCGAGCCCATCACGTCGTTATCAAGATAAATAATGGCTTTTTTATTGATGACGTCGATTTGACCTTTGAGTGTGTCTTCCTTGCCGAGAGGGAAGAGGATTGGCCAGACATTGGCTCCCAGCTTCGTGCGCATGCTTTCAACTGCTGCGTCGAAGTCAGCGCCTGTTCGGTCCATTTTGTTGACGAAAGCAATGCGAGGCACGCCGTATTTCGTCGCTTGGCGCCAGACGGTTTCGGACTGTGGTTGCACGCCCGCAACGCCGCAGAATACAGCGATCGCGCCGTCAAGAACACGCAAGGAACGTTCGACCTCGGCCGTGAAGTCCACGTGGCCGGGAGTGTCGATGATGTTCACTCGCATTTTGATTCCTTCGTAGGCTTTGTAGACGCCTTCTTCTGGGCGCTGCATCCAGGAGCAGGTCGTGGCGGCCGAAGTGATCGTGATGCCGCGCTCGCGTTCCTGTTCCATCCAGTCCGTCACGGTCGTGCCTTCGTGCACTTCACCGATCTTGTGGATCATACCGGTGTAGAAAAGGATTCGCTCGGTGAGTGTTGTTTTACCGGCGTCGATGTGGGCGGCAATACCGATGTTGCGCGTGCGTTCCAGCGGGAAGGCGCGGTTCGGCGAGTTGGGATTCGTGATGGTGTCAGTCGTGGCTGCCATAGGTTTTGTTATTTGAAGTGTGGTGATTTTTCGCTTGGAGGCGGGAGGTCATTAATTTGTCGATTGCGACCAGTCAAACGTTCCCGTTCTTACCGGGAAGAAAAAAGGGGCGGTTGTTTCATTTCTGAAAAACCGCCCCCAGTAAAGAATTCTACCAGCGGAAATGCGCGAACGCACGGTTGGCTTGCGCCATTTTGTGCATGTCGTCACGTTTCTTAATGGCGTTGCCCTGACCGGCTGCGGCGTCCTTGAGTTCGTAGGCCAGTGCGTTTTCCATTGGAACACCCTTGCGGTTGTTGGCAAAGGTTACGAGCCAGCGCATGGCGAGAGCCACTTGACGTTCGGCTGGAACTTCCATGGGAACTTGGTAGGTGGATCCACCCACGCGGCGGGATTTGACTTCGAGACGTGGTTTCACGTTTTCGATAGCCTTGTTCAAGGTTTCAAGCGGATCAACCGTGTCGCTGCCTTCGCGGCTTTTATCGATAGCGGTGTAAACAATGCGTTCAGCAATTGTTTTTTTGCCGGCTTGCATGACAGCGCTGATGAGGCGTGCAACGATCGGGCTGGCGTAGCGGGCGTCCTTTTTGACTTCTTTATGAATGACTCTGCGGCGACGGGACATATTTTATATTCGTATTGCTGATTTCAGATTGCTGGATTTATCGGGCATTACTATTTCTTGCCCTTGCCGCCCTTAGCTGCCTCTTGGCCTGGCTTTGGACGTTTGGCGCCGTATTTCGAGCGGCCACGGCGACGACCGTCAACCCCAAGGCTGTCGAGTGTGCCACGAACGATGTGGTAACGAACGCCGGGAAGATCTTTGACCTTGCCGCCGCGAACGAGAACGATCGAGTGCTCTTGCAGGTTGTGTCCTTCGCCGGGGATGTAGGCGATGACTTCCTGACCGTTGGTCAAGCGAACCTTGGCGACTTTGCGGAGCGCGGAGTTTGGTTTCTTCGGAGTGCGGGTCATTACCTGAACGCAAACACCACGGCGTTGCGGACAGTTCACCAGAGCTGGTGACTTCGACTTGACTTTGATTTTTTGGCGTCCCTTGCGGACGAGTTGATTGATTGTGGGCATTATGAAAACCTATTTGTGCACGCAGCTCTCGATGGGACAAAACAACCGGCAATCTGCGGTAATCACAGTCCCCCCGACACCTAGCGGGAGGTGAGGAGGTTAAGGATAGTGCGGAGGGTTGCAAGAGAAAAATGCAGAAATTTTTGATGGGGTGAAAAATCACCCTGTTGCTAAAACCCCTCGACAAATTCAGAGGCTCATTAATTCTCGTAGTCCTTGATGACCACGCTTGAAGTTTTGAATGCGGCAACGACCTACCTTGAAAAGCACGGGGTGGCGAGCGCAAGACTCAACGCCGAGCACTTGTTGGCTCATGTGCTTGGAAAGAAAAAGCGGATCGAACTCTATTTGGAATTTGAACGTCCCCTCGGCGAGGCTGAGCGAGCGCCGCTCCGCGAGTTAGTCAAACGCCGGGGCGAGGGCGAGCCGCTGCAACATCTTTTGGGAACGGTGGAATTCTGCGGGCATGTTTTTAAATGCGATGCTCGCGCCCTCATTGCCCGGCCCGAGACGGAACTTCTCGTGGAATTCATTTTAAAAGAATCCGCCGCCGCAAAATCATTTCTCGATATTGGCACTGGCAGTGGAGTGATTGCCTGCAGCCTGGCTTTGGCCAAAGAAAGCGCCGCCGTGGTTGCTTGCGATATTTCACCGGACGCGCTCTCACTGGCTCGCGAGAATGCCGAAAAAAACGGGCTCTCCGAGCGCATTCATTTTTGTGAGTCCGATCTGCTCGGATCGATTGACAGCAAGTTCGATGTGATTGCCGCCAATCTGCCCTATATCACCTCGGATGAGATGGCGGAGTTGTCCCGCGAGGTTCGTCGGGATCCCTTGCTGGCATTGGATGGGGGAGCGGATGGATTGCGCTTGGTGGAGCGTTTGATTGTCTCCGCGCCTGCCGCATTGAATGCGGGTGGACTCGTTGCTTTGGAAATAGGACATGACCAGGCGGCGCGAGTCGCCGAATTGTTCCGGTTGCACAATTATCGAGATATCGCTGTGCATCGCGACTATCAGGACGTAGAAAGATTCGTTTTCGCACGACATGGATAAAATTGTGGTTCACGGGGGACACCGTTTGCGGGGGTCCGTAAAAACAAGCGGATCGAAAAATTCCGCTCTTCCAATTCTGGCTGCTACCTTGCTCACCAAGGAACCATGCACCATTTCGCGGGTGCCGGATCTGAGTGACATTCACTACATGCTCACGATTCTTAGCGAGCTTGGTTGCGAGGTCGAGCGCGCGAGCGGCGTCGTTCAGATTCGTGCTGAAAAAATTCTAACTCAAGCACCCTACGACATCGTCCGTAAGATGCGCGCTTCAGTTTGTGTTCTGGGGCCACTGATCGGCCGCGAGGGCGCGGCGACGGTATCACTGCCCGGCGGGTGCGTTATTGGTGATCGCCCGATCGACCTGCATTTGCGCGGCTTCGAGGCTCTCGGCGCGACAGTGCGAGTCTCTGGAGGTGACGTTAAAGTTCTTGCTCCCAAACTCACTGGCACAACGATTTCACTCCGCAGTAAATTTGGATCAACGGTTCTCGGAACCGGCAATGTCATGATGGCTGCCGTGCTGGCGGATGGGGTGACGATTATTGATGGCGCCGCGGAGGAGCCCGAGGTTGTTGATCTGGCGAATTTCCTCATCGCCATGGGGGCTAAGATCGATGGCGCGGGAACACGCAAAATCATCATTGAGGGCGTTAAGGAACTGCATGGCGCTGAGCACGAGGTTATTCCTGATCGGATTGAAGCAGGAACATTTCTTGTGGCTGCCGCGATTTCGGGTGATGACGTCACCGTGACGCGAGTA
>JBEIMO010000100.1:0-6928 GCA_040378625.1 Verrucomicrobiia bacterium
ATTTTAAAAATACCCCTTGCATTCAAAAATTCCCGGTCTATTTTGAATCTTCTAAATCGCGGGGTGGAGCAGCCCGGTAGCTCGTCAGGCTCATAACCTGAAGGTCAGAGGTTCAAATCCTCTCCCCGCAACCACTTTTCTTAAAAGTGGATTTCTTTCTTCCGTTCAAATAGTGGCCCGACATTTCAACGAGCTCGATATCCCATACGCCTTTCTCGGAGCCTCCATTCTTCCTCTTCTGGTTGATAACGCCGCGGCTTAGGAAAACAGGCCAACGATTGATATCGATTTGAGTGTGGAGGTAGTCACACTGTTTGAGCTTTATGAGCTCGAAGAGCGGTTGCGTGCGCGAGGCTGTTGAAGAATGTTTTCGTGCTGATCCAGTCTCTCGCGAGGTTCGCAAATTGTTCTTGATAGAATGCGTGTTATCGCTTCTGGGCGTTCGTAACCCGAGGAACGCCGCGCCGTCGGGACTCCGAGTTGACGTTTTCAGTTTTAAAGTAATTGACAGTCGATGAGGATGACCTTGGGACGTTGGAGAATTATTTTTACCGAGCTGGGAGATAGCACGAACAAAACGGATTCGGCTACTTCCATTCACTGCCACTAAAAAATAAATCATTGAAATAAAGGATTTAATAAAAAGTATAAACTTTTTCTGCATTTTAATGGAATTCCCGGCCATGACAAAACCAACCCTTTTATGAGCATAAAATTCCCTCCGAGAGCAAGATTTCAACAAGAGAGTTGGTTAAAATGCCCGAGCTTTCATTAGAGAAAATGATCAACTCGGCATGCGATGGCTACGGGTGAAACCCCGTATTTTACGTAGGAGAGTTGAGATTTTGTCCCAAAAAAATTTGGAAAAAAATGCGGAGCCTACGGGGCTCGAACCCGCAACCTCTGCCGTGACAGGGCAGCGCTCTGACCAATTGAGCTAAGGCTCCTTAAAAAGGAGGCGTGAGATTAGAAGGGCATCCCACGTATTGCAACTTTTTTATTTAGTAAATTTCAACCGGCGATCGCTTGCCGTCTTCGGGACTGCGTTGCGCGGCGCGTTCGGGGCCGAGCACAGCGATGCGGAGGCCCATAATTTCGGCGTCGATGGCTTCAAAGGCTTCTACCGAAAAAGGCGTTGGAGGCACTAAGCGAGCCTTACAGCGGGCCATAGCGGCGAGTGCGGGATCCAATTTTTTACCCATCGGCTCAATCGCCTTCTTGGCGACAGCAGCCATTTCAACACGATGACAAATCATGAGCATGTCATTGCCCGCTTCGATGCCGAGCCGCATGGTTTCATCAAATCCGTAGTGGTTCAAAATTGCTCCCATATCGAGGTCATCCGTCATGACGAGACCTTCAAAGCCCATATCACGCTTGAGGAGATCGCGAATGAGGACTGGAGAAAGAGATGCCGGGCGATTCACGTCATCAAGCCCAGAGACAGCGATGTGGCCAATCATCATGCTATCGACGGATTTTGCGAAATGGCGGAAGACGGCGAGTTCATGCGCCTCCATGAGTTCCTTGGAGCGTTCGATGCGCGGCAATTCGTGGTGGGGATCGAGTCCTGCCGACGCGTAACCGGGAAAATGTTTTCCACAAGTGAGAATACCAGTCTTGCGGAGTGCCTCATTGAATTCGCCAGCCTTTTCGATGACCTCCGCAACGTCACGCCCATAGCAGCGCCCGCGCAGGGAATTGTCCGCTTCGTCATCAAACGAAATGTCCAAAACAGGACAGAGATCGAGATTGAAACCAAAAACGCGAAGGATTCGGCCAGTGATGTCGCCATGGCGACGGATGAGGTCGAGATTACCGCAGTCCCGCAGTTGCTGGGCATTCGGAGGTTCGTTGCCGATGAGTTTCAAACGCGAAACGCGGCCGCCCTCTTGGTCGATCGTGATGATCGGCTCCACCTCACTGAGGTCGCGGAGGTCGTCGATGAGCTTGCGCAGTTGCGCGGGCGTTTTGATATTTCTTCCAAAAAGAATAAATCCCCCCGGCTGGATGTCGCGGAAGAGTCGGGCGGTTTCAGAATCGAGTTCGGCTCCAGGAACACCTACGAGCAAAAGTTGACCAGGATTGTGCGATGGCATAACGAGGGAAAACCAGATTTCATGCAGTCTGTCGAAATGAATTCTTCACAAAAAATCGGATTGTTCGGCGGGAGCTTCGATCCCGTGCACCATGGACATCTCATTATGGCGCGTGACGCCATGGAGTCGCTTGGCTTGGAGCGAGTGATTTTCATTCCCGCAAACATCTCGCCGCACAAGCTGGAAAGCCCTCCAGCGCCGTCGCACCTCCGTTGCGAAATGCTGAAGGCTGCCATCGAGAATGAGCCGGGATTTTACTGGGATGGCTGCGAGATCGAGCGCGAAGGCCCATCGTTTGCGGTGGATACCGCGCGTTTGATGCAGCAGAGATTTCCAGCAGCCGAGTTGTTTTATTTTATTGGCGAAGACAACGTGCCCGCGCTGCACACCTGGAAGGAAATTGATGCCCTGCGCCGACTCGTTCAATTCGTCGTTCTGGCGAGAGGCTCACAGCCGAGAGGCGGCGAATTTCCCGTGATCTCTCGAGGAATTGATATTTCTTCCACGGATATAAGGAATCGCATTGCCGGGGGACTCCCTGTTAGTTATTTGCTGCCCGAATCCACAATCCAAATTATCCAGCAACACCATCTTTATTGTAATGACTGAACCAGAAAACATCGCACGCACTTGTGCAGAAGCCGCCGCCGACAAAAAAGCCAACAACGTAGTGTTGCTCGACATGCGGGGCGTTTCGGAGTTCACCGACTTTTTCCTCATTTGCTCCGGTTCCTCCGAACCGCAACTGAAAGCCATTTCCTCATCGATGCGCGAAATGGTGAGAGAAAAATATCAGACCCGCCCGCTCGCCGAAGACGGCTTCCCGTTGAGCCAATGGGTCGTCCTCGATTACGGCTCGGTGATTTGCCACATTTTCCTCGAATCGAAACGCGAGTTCTACGATCTCGAAGGACTTTGGAGCGACGCTAAACGGGTTGATCTCGGCACTTAATCGCCATGGATCAAGTTGAGGATATCGAAATCGAATGCCCGTATTGTGGCGAACTTTTCGGGATCCTCGTAGACACGACATTTTCTTCCCTCGAAATGATCGAGGACTGTTCGGTCTGCTGTCACCCGATCCAGCTCAGTATTCGCTTTTCCGGGGGAGAGGTTGTTTCGCTGGAAGCTCAGCCATCGTGAGGAATGAAGGCCCTTCACCTTTTCTTTGACCGCCCGGATCGCCCCGCACAACCACTGGCAAAGGCAGCCACCGTGCTTTGCCTGCTTTCCCTTTATTCACTCGTTTGTTGGATGGCCTTTTCCGGTTCCGTAGAAAACTGGGAAAAAATCTGGGGTTACCGCGCCACATTCTGGCAGGGATGGCTGAATACGATTGCCATATCCGCCGCCTCGCTGGTTTTAAGCACGATCATCGCCATCCTCACCGCATTGGCACGGCGTTCCGCATTTCTTCCGTTGCGCTATTCCGCCATTGCCTATGTGGAAACAGTTCGAGGACTGCCTCTCGTCGTTCTGGTTCTTTTTGGATTTTACGGTGTCGCCAATGCGGTCGGCTGGAACGACCGTTTTACCGTCGGCATTTTCCTTCTGTCGCTTTTCAGCGGAGCCTATATTGCAGAAATGATTCGTGCGGGAATCGAGAGCGTTGGACGTTCCCAATGGGACAGCGCCCGAGCGATTGGATTGACGGTTCCCCAAGCCTATCGGTTCGTCATTTTTCCCCAAGTGGCGAGACAGATTTTGCCTCCATTGGCCGGGCAGTTTTCATCACTCATCAAGGATTCCTCATTGCTCTACATCATTGGAATTTCGGAGCTCACCTTCTCGGCGAACCAAGTAAATTCGGCCACCTACAGCACTTTTGAAAGTTTCGTTCCGCTTGGAATTTGCTACCTTGTCCTGACTTTGCCGGTCTCGCTCTGGACGAAATATCTGGAACGAAAAATGCGCTATGAATCGTAAGCTCATTCCATTTGTTTTCAGCCTGCTTCTCACGGGATGCGCGACAGTAGAGGTCTTCGATCCGCAAAATCCTCCGGAGTATGTATTGACGCGGCGGGCGGAATTTTACGCTTGGGGACCCGCTCAAGCCGGGCCTCCTCAAAAAGTCGAGAAAGACACGCCAGTCCATGTTTATAAAAAAGATTCGGGCTACGCTTATGTGAGGCTCGCAGATAAACGCGGAGGCTACATTGAGTGGGATGCCTTGAAAGCCGCTCCAGCACCTGCACCTGCCGCTGTTGTTGTGCCCAATAATGCCCCTTACAATCCTGTCCCGGTGGATGAAATTGTCGAAGTCCCTCTCCCCGACTTCCAGGCGATTCCCGATGAATTGCCGGCCAAATTACGTCGCAAACGATGAACATTTCTCTCCACGGCGTAACAAAGTCCTTCGGTAGCCAAACCGTGCTGGATAACGTCACTTTTCAAGCATCCTTCCCACACGCTCTGGCTCTGATCGGTCCTTCGGGGGGCGGCAAATCGACCTTGCTACGACTGCTTGCCGGATTGGATGTCCCCAATGCCGGTGAGATTTTTGTCAATAATGTGGCCCTCTCCCGCGAAGAGGAAAACCTCCGAAAATACCGTTGCACGACGGGCATTGTTTTTCAGGCGTTTAATCTCTTCCCCCACCTGAGCGCCTTGGAAAACGTGCTTCTCCCGCTTGTCCAGGTGCATCGCGTGCCCCGACAGGAGGCCGTAGAACGCGCTGAGGCTACTCTCCGCCGATTCCAACTACATGACCACGCCTCCAAACAACCTGCTCAACTCAGCGGCGGTCAGCGTCAGCGTGTAGCAATCGCCCGCGCTTTAGCGACAAATCCCCAATTTTTGCTACTCGATGAACCCACCTCGGCGCTTGATCCCGAAATGACTGGCGAGGTGCTGGATGTCATTGCCGAACTCCGCGACAGCGGAACACCTCTCATTCTGGTGACGCATGAAATGGGCTTCGCCAGACGTTGCGCAGATCTTGTCGCCTTTGTCTCGCAGGGAGGAATCCGAGAGTGCGCCTCAGCCGAAGAGTTTTTTGAAAATCCCAAGTCCGAAGATACGCGCAGGTTCCTCGCAAGGATTTTGAAATACTGACATTGGTGCCCAGCGCGTCCGGAGGCTGTCGCCCTACCAATAAAAAAAACGCAGTTCGCCTTGCGACGAACTGCGTTTGAAAGAGGGATGAGTCGGAAATTACTCGGCGACTTCGAGGCCCATCTGGCGGGCGGTGCCGCAGAGGGTGCGGAATGCCGCTTCTTCCGTGCGGGCATTCATGTCTTTCATTTTGATTTTGACGATGTCCATCACCTGTTTCTTGGTGATTTTACCGACCTTCGTTTTGTTGGGTTCCTTGGATCCCGAAGCAAGTCCGGCTGCCTTTTTGAGAAGGATGGCGGCGGGCGGTGCTTTGGTGATGAAGGTGAAGGATTTGTCTTTGTAAACGGTGATAACAACCGGGAGGATGTCTCCAGACTGCTTCTGCGTGGCCGCGTTAAATTCTTTGCAGAATGCCATGATGTTCACGCCTTGCTGACCGAGGGCTGGGCCTACGGGTGGAGCGGGGTTGGCCGCGCCGGCGGGAATCTGCAATTTGATCTGTCCTACGATTTCTTTAGCCATATGAAAAATGTTTCCGCTGTTTGTGCGGAAAAGTCGCCTACGTCATCACGACCAAGGCCGGTTGACAAGGAGATTTTTGAATGAATTTAAAATCCTCGAATCTCAAAGAGAAGCGAGGACTTCGGTGATCTTGTTGAAATCCGGCAAATCCTTCGGAGTTGCTGTCTGTTCGCTGTAGCGAATGACACCTTCCTTATCGATGACGAAAGCCGCGCGGGCCGAGGTATCACCAATGCCGGCGAGGGCAGGAAAAACAACGTCATAGGCTTTGGTGACTTCTTTATTGAGGTCACTGACTAGCGGGATTTTGATGGATTCTTTTTTAGCCCAGGCGTCTTGTGCGAATGGGCTGTCGACACTGATTCCCACAACATGCGCGTTGAGGTCGGCATATTTTTGAAAGCCAGATGTCAGGTCGCAGAATTCCTGTGTGCACACGCCGGTGAAGGCGAGAGGAAAGAAAAGGAGGAGGGTTGGTTTTTTGCCAAAATTCGAAGAGAGCGTGAAGTCGCCCATGTCCGATGTTTTCAGAGTGAAGTCAGGTGCTTTGGAGCCGGTTGATAGTGCCATGGAATATATGAATGGTTGAGGCGCGCATTTTGCCGATAAGTCCCAAGATGTCAATTTCGGTGGAATTTATGGGAGGTTGGGTTATCCAATGCAAAGCATGTTCACAAAAGTCATCACCTCATTGATTCTGGCAATCGCCCTTTCCAGTTGCGCCTCGCGCCCCGGTCCTGATCCTGTGGCGATTTATCTCGAAGCAGAAAAATCATCCAAAGGCGCAGCACTCTCGCCCCAGCAGGAGAAAGATGCCGAAGCGCGCTTCGCCGCATTTTTCAAAGATGTAACTCCTGAGTCGATCCATGCCCAAACCGCCGGGCTTTATGCGGAAAATGTCTGGTTCAATGACACTCTTAAAACTCTTCATGGGCGCGAAGCGGTGAAATCGTATTTTCTTAAAATATCGAGCAACACCGGATTCATGCGCTGCAATGTTCTGGATTTCGCCCGCTCGGGGTCGAACTACTACGTGCGTTGGACGATGGACGTTCAGTTCAAGAATGCCAAGGTAACCATCCGCACCATTGGCATGACGCAACTTCGTTTCGATTCGGAAGGCCGGATTGTATTTCATCAGGATTTCTGGGACTCTTCGGCCGGTTTCTATGAGCATCTCCCGGTGCTTGGCGGTGTGATTCGATGGATCAAGTCCAAGATCTAACGCTGCAATCCGCCGCGCGTGTGGG
>JBEIMO010000101.1:0-6854 GCA_040378625.1 Verrucomicrobiia bacterium
CTCACGACAATCAGCGGCGCAGCCCACCGGATGGGTGAACTCATCGATGACCTGCTGGCTTTTTCGCGGATCGGACGCTCGGAAATTCAGAAATCGAAGGTGAATATGAAGGAGCTTGTCATGGAGGCGTTGAAGGATCTCCAGGAGGAAACCAAGGACCGCCTAATCACTTGGAAAATTCATGATTTGCCGGATGTCAAAGTGGATCGATCGCTAATGCGTCAGGCCTTGGTGAACCTAATTTCCAATGCGGTAAAATTTACATCCACCCGTTCCAATGCGCACATTGAGATTGGGTGTGAGGCGCCGGAGGAGGCCGAACATATTTTTTACATTCGTGACAATGGCGTTGGTTTTGATCCGCGTTACACGAAGAAGCTCTTTGGAGTTTTTGAGCGCTTGCACAATGGCAGCGAATTTGAAGGAACTGGCATCGGGTTGGCCAATGTGGAGCGCATCATTCGCCGTCATGGTGGCCGCGTGTGGGCAACGGGAAAGGTGGATGCGGGTGCGACTTTTCATTTTTCGATTCCGGCCGAAGCGACGCGATGATCAAAAGCGGACTCCCTAAAATTTTGCTCGCGGAAGACGATCCGGCAGATGCCGAATTGACGATGTCTGCGATGAGCGCAGCCAATCTGGATGCACGGGTCGTCGTGGTGAACAATGGTGCAGATGCTCTGGATTATCTGCATCGCCGCAAGGATTGGCGCTCCAGGCCCAGTGGGGATCCCGCGTTGGTTTTGTTGGATCTGAAAATGCCCAAGATCGGCGGCATCGAAGTTTTAAAATCGATTCGCTCGAACCGGCGCATGCACGCCATCCCTGTGGTTGTTTTTACATCCTCCGGCGAGCGGCGGGATATTGCCGTGTGCTATCAATACGGAGTGAACGCTTATGTGGTGAAGCCGGTGGAGTTTCCGGTTTTTGTTTTAACTGTTCAGAGCATTGCCAACTTCTGGGCCAATGTGAATGTGCCTCCGCCGCTTTCGGCGTCCAACCTGATGCAGCGATCCTGGCAAACCTGATGCAACCTGTGCTCCACATTCTTCATTTGGAGGATGACCCCCTTGATACCGAGTTGATCCGGCGGCGTCTGGTGCAGGATGATTTGAATTGCGAAATCGAGCGGGTGGAAAATGAAGCAGATTTTTCAGCGGCCCTCGAGCGGGGCGGTGTGGATCTGGTTTTGGCGGATGTTTCGTTGCCGGGATATGACGGCATGGAAGCGCTGAAGTTGGTCCATTCTATTAGCCCCGGATTGCCGTTTATTCTTTTTTCGGGAGTGATCGGAGAGGACTCTGCGGTTCAGGCTTTGAAAGGCGGCGCTACGGATTATGTCTTGAAAGACCGCCCTTCGCGCTTGGCTCCCGCGATCCGGCGTGCCGTAGAGGAAGTGCGGTTGGTCAAAGAGGAAAAATCTCTCGGCATCCAGCTTACACGGGCCCAGAAACTCGAAGTCTTCGGGGAGTTGGCTGGCGGCATCGCGCATGATTTTAACAACATCCTGACGATCATCATGGCGAATTGCGGGTTGTTGACCGCCTCGCTGAAAAAAACCAACCGGCTCTACAAATATGCGTCGCATATCGAATACGCGACCGAGCATGCCGCGGCTCTCACCCGTCAGTTGCTGCTTTTCAGCCGCCGTGAGATTCATGAACCGGTCACCCTCGCGCTGAATGAGGTTGTTAAAAACACCGAGCGCCTCCTTAGACGCTTGATTCCGGAATCCATCGAACTTTCCGTTTCCACAGCCAGCGAGCCGCTCTACGTGAAAGTCGATCGTAACGATATCGAGCAGGTCCTTATTAACCTGGTCATGAATGCCCGCGATGCGATTCCTCATGATGGATGGATTACGATTTCCACCGGAGTGATGCAGGGCGCAGCAGGTAACGACCCGAACGGCAATTGTTATGTCAAAGTCGCGGACACGGGGGGCGGCATCAGCGAGGCGGTTCGTTCACATTTATTTGAACCATTCTTTACAACCAAGCCCGAAGGCGCAGGAACAGGGCTCGGTTTGGCCACGTGTCATCGCTTGATCGCCGCCGCGGGAGGCCGCATTGATGTCGAGAGCGAGGTGGGCCATGGCTCCGTATTTACAATTCAAATCCCTAGGGTTTTTCAAACAGAAGGCAGAGTCGAGGCCCCTTCGAGCAAAGCAAAGGAAACGCCCAGAGGCGATGCCACGATTCTTCTCGTGGAGGACAACCACACCCTGCGGGATATGCTTGCAGGCAGGCTTTCGGAGCTCGGTTATCATGTGTTTCAAGCCGCCAATGGACTCGATGGATTGGATGTCGTTGCGGAAAATAAGGAGCATCCGCCGGACCTTGTGATTACCGATGTTGTTCTGCCCCTCCTCAGTGGTGAGGAGATGATACGCCTGCTCAAATTAAAAATTCCTGATTTGAAAGTGCTCTACACCTCGGGATACCCGGACCGGACGATTGCTCCGCATGGGATTCTCACCCCGGGTATTGAATTGCTTCGCAAGCCATTTACTATAGATTGTTTGGCAAATAAAATTTACGAACTTCTTCCTCATTCTGGGAAGGAAAATTCTTAAAATCGAGGGATGAAGAGGGATGAAGAGTTTTCTCTTGTATGGGTAGGATAATTTGCTAAAAAAATCCTACACATGGCTAGGCCAAGAAAACTCCAGACTCCAGTAAAGTTGAACCTTTTGATCGATCAGGATTCAAAAGATAGCGCATTTCTTATCGCCGCAGAGCGTAAGATTAGTGTGAGCCGTCTTTTTGAGGCGTTGCTCTACAAAGAAATCTCCGGTCGATTGGATAATGAAGAGAACCCCTTGATTGCTGCAAGTGATTTTCAAAAAGACGGGAAAGAAGTTCCCGAAGGTCGACTTGGAGTGATCGATCACACTCCAGAAGCCTAAAAACCGTTCTTTTTTAAGACGAAAACGATTTTTGGACAGGATTCACAGGACGGCCTGAGCCGGTTGCTCGGTAGCTGGGACTTGGGTGGGAAGAGGTGCAAGATAACCGCCTTGTTTGCGCATCCACTCGGCTTCGATCAAATCTTCAAATAATTGGGAAATCGAACGCCGGCGTTTGGTAGCAAGATGTTCCGCGAATTCACGAATTTCCGGATGGATTGTCAGATTCAATTTTCCCCGGAGGATTTTGTTACCGGATTTTTTATTCATGAGAGTTGAATATTATGTGCGCATAAAAAAATTAGAATGCAAGTATTATTTTGTAAAAATTTCGTAACATTTGCGTCGCGCCTCCTTCTGAAATTCCCAGGTGAGGAGGGAAATTAGTTTCCGATGCGCGCTGGAGTCGTGAGGGCTTCCGCGCGTAATCCGTTATCGGCTTTGGAAGGATGCGCGACGGGTTTCACCGTGATGGAAAACTTATCGTTGCCGCGCAAGATTTTGACTTCGGTGAGATCGCCCGCAGTGAGGAAATAAGCGGCATCAATCACATCCTCACTGGTTGTTACCATCGTGCCGCCGATACTGAGGATGATGTCGCCGGATTTTAAACCGGATTGGGCAGCTGGTGTTTGTGGATTGAGAGACTGGATTTGAGCGGTGGAACCGGAGAGCGGCGATTTTGCATCCTCTACGCTCACTCCCACCCAACCTGGGCGGGCTTCACCAAAACGAGCAACGTCTTGGCGAATTTTCTCCGCCGCGCGGATGGGGAGTATGTGGCAGGATGTTCCTTCGCCGATGCGGGAGACGAGGATTCCAATGACTTCGCCGTTGAGATTCAAGACCGGTGCGCCGCCTTCTCCACGCTGGACTGCCATGTTGGCTCGGATGTGGGAGGTCGAAAAATACTGTCCGAGATGGTGGCGGTCCCGACCGGCGATCATTCCAATACTTGGGCAGACGTCATATTCCTCAGGAAATCCGATGGCGATGACGGGGGTCGCAATCGTGGCTTTTTCAGAGTCCCCCAAAGTAATGAAGGGCGTCTGGGTATTCACTTTGAGGAGGGCAATGCCGCTGTATGGATCTGCCGTGACCACTTTGGCTGGCAAATTTTGGCCATTGAATTTGACATTCACCTCGTCGGATTCGAGGACGATGCCGGCATGGGTGTAAATAGTGCCGAAGGGATCGACAAAAAACCCGCTGCCTACGCGCGTTCCCAGATGGTCTTTGGCGTAAACCCGGACGACTGCTTTGTTGTTCTGGTCGAAAATCTGGCGGAGTTCCGCATGGACATTGGCAGCCAGAGTTTTTTCGGCAGCCTTAAGCGGGGAGGGGAGGCAGGCATGCAGGAACAGGCCTGCACAAAGGAGAGGCTTGAATGCTGAAAAAGGGGAGTGACTAGAAGCTGCGGGCACTCGCATAGGTCACCGGTCTGGCGGGAAGAACATATTGGACGGACGAAGAGACTTTCGCTGGACTATCGGTGCTCGGCACGATGGTGCTGACTGAGGCGAGATTTGGTTGTTGGGAAGATGTTGAGTTCTTTGGGAAGGACCAATTCAAGACAAGGGCGATAAATGCCAGAGCAAAAGATCCCGCTGTAACGAGGCGAGGGATCGGAGGCATCGTAAAATGAGGTGTCAGGCGATCCCATGCGATTTTCCAGAATGACCGGTGAATGACATCCGCGCGTTGACGAAGTTGGAACTCAGTGAGGAAGTTTTCGAAGTATTCCGGGGGAGGTTGCTCGTAGCGTTTTAAGCGCAGAAGTTTGGAAATATTTTCGTCGTGTTCCATAAGACGGACTATTGTTTGATAAACTCCTTGAGGTGGTTTTGCAACTGTCGGTGTGCGTAAAAGAGCCTTGAGCGCACGGTTCCTTCCGAAATCTTGAGAATTTTGGCAATTTCGGCGTGAGGCATTCCTTGAATATCGAACATAGTCACAACAGCTCTGTGTTCATGAGACAACTTCATCATGGATTCGTTCAGTTTTTTTTGGAGTTCCGTAAGATTGGCTTCGCTGCTGGGGTCGGAGTTGCTGGTGGCAGCGATAAAATCGGGATCGTCGAGGATGCCATTATCGACATCATCCAGGCTCATGGTCGGATGTCGGTTGCGGCGTTTCAGAAAGTTGAGCGTCATGTTCACCGCGATCGAATGCATCCATGTGTAGAAGGCGGATTTTCCCTGGAAGCTTTTAATCGAGCGATACGCTTTGGCAAAAATCTCCTGCAGCAGATCATTGGTATCCTCGTGGCTGGAGGTCATGTGGTAAACAAGTCCGTAGAGCCGAGGGCTCAGGCGAAGCACGAGCTCATCAAACGCCCGGGCATCGCCCGATTGGGTGCGGGCGACTAACTCAGCTTCGGGAGTTTCAGAGGCTTCATCCATGCTTGGCGATGGGAGTTTGATAACAAACCCCAACCCTCTTGCGGAGAAAAATCGCGAAATGTCGGCTGGGGTTATTTACCCGTAACGCGGGACAATGCGGTATCGAGAATTTTTTGCTGCATGGCCGCCATCGCTTTAGCCTGCGCGGGCTCGATGTCATCGTGCCCGGAAAGATGGAGGAGTCCGTGGATGATGTAGAGGGCGAGCTCGATTGTCGGCGTGTTGCCAAACTCCCGGGCGCGCGCGGTGGCGACCGGTGCGCAGACGAGGATTTCGCCATAGGGAAAGGTGATGACGTCCGTGGCGCCGAGGATATTCAGAAAATCGCGGTGGACCTGCGCCATCGCCCGCGAGCCAAGAATCGAAACCTCGACGCTTTCTAATGTAGAAAGTTCCGCGGTGTTTTTTTTGGCGATTTTCAGGCAATCCGGCCAAGCGGCGTGGACGATCTTTTCCAAAAGCAGCCGGTCATAGGAAACCGCGCGCTGACGATGGTGAATGAGAATGGCGGATTTTGAGGAGTTCGCTTGTTTCACAATCCGTGAAAATCAGGCGGCGGATTTTTCTTCGCGTTTGATCGTCGGTTGAGGGCGTTCCTCACGCTTCGGATAGGCGATGCGGGCGTGGAGCATGTTCACGAGCGAGAAGCGGAAGCTCTCCGCCGCACGCCAGATTTCCGCGATGGTGAGCGGCGACTCATCAAGTTGCCCGCTGGCGAGGCGGTCTTTCACGATATGTTTTACGAGGTCGTCGATGCGCTGTGGCGTTGGACGATCAAGGCTGCGTGAGGCACTTTCGATCGAGTCCGCCAGATTCACAATCGCGGATTCCTTGGTTTGCGGGCGTGGGCCCGGATAGCGGAAACTTTCCTCGCTCACTTCGGGAATATCTTCTTCCCGCATGTTCATGATTTTTCCACCAAGGCGGGCGTCTTCCTGCTGCTGGAGGGCGCGCTGATGGAAGTAGGAAACCGTCGAGGTGCCGTGGTGTTGGCGAATGACATCGATGATTTCGTTATTGAGGCCGTGTTTTAACGCCAGATCCACGCCTTCTTTCACGTGGGCAACGATGATGAGGGCGCTCATGGTCGGAGTCAGGTCATCGTGGGGATTATCGCCGTGCGGTGTGTTTTCGGTGAAATACAAAGGCTTCACGAGTTTGCCGATATCATGGAAATAGGAGGAGACTCGGCAGATCGAAGGATTTCCTCCCACGGACTCTGCAGCGGCCTCGGCGAGGTTAGCCACAGCCAAGCTGTGATGATAAGTTCCGGGCGCTTCCAAGCTCAGGCGTTTGAGGAGCGGATGGTTCAGATCGCTCATCTCCAACCAAGAAATCTCGGTGGTGATTTTAAAAAGGTGTTCCAGCATTGGCAGGATACCGCTCACAACCACTGCGGTGCCGATGCCGGTCGCGATTGCAGCGAAGCTCTGCCAGGCAATCATACGCCAGTCGGTTTGCGAGGGCATTTCCCAAACGACAGGTCCGATTTGACCGAAGGTTGCGGCAAGAATCCAAGTCGCCAAACCGACGTAAACACCGGC
>JBEIMO010000102.1:0-6813 GCA_040378625.1 Verrucomicrobiia bacterium
ATGAAAATCTCCCGCGAGAAGAACCTGCTCGAGTTCTGGAGCGCCCAACTGCGGATGATGCACGAATCGATCGGCGTGACGCCGGGTCGCAACAACGAGCGCTTCGCGCCGAGTGGCATCGACAGCGCCGAGCAGAATAATTTTCAAATCATCCGAGGGCAACCGATCCATAACAGAAAGCAGAAGATCGATTCCCGCCCCCGCAGTGGATGCGGCATCAACCACGACAATTCGCGCGGATGCCGTCTGGTCGATATTTGGAAAGAGAGCCGCGCGTGCTTTTTTAATCGATTGATCCGATGAGCGAACCGATGGGAACACTGATTCATTAAGGCCCGGAGCGATCCCCTCGAGTTTATAGGAATGTTCACGAAGAACATTTTCCAATCCACATCCATGGTCTGAGGTTTGCATGGCCGCAACATGACGCCCGCCCGGGAGAACCACGGCATCAGCATAGACGATGCCCGCTTTGAGAAAATTCATGCTGCCGTAAAATTCCAATGAATCCGACGAAAAGTAATTTCCTGAGAGGTTGGTGAGTTGGAAGTCATGACTCCAGAAGTTGCCTTGATATTCCAACGAGTAGGGAGAAAGAACGGAACGCACATTCAAGTGCTGTGCCCTCAAAAACGCAGGAACCAATGCCGGTTGCCATCCGACAACATGCACCACATCCGGAGCCTGACGACGGACCATTTCCACAACCACTTTTGAAAAGAAAATAAAACGGGCTGCGTTGTCTTGATAGTCACGCTCCTCCACGCCATAGAGCCCGGTGCGATCGAAAAATTCGTCACGCTCGACGAGGAGAAGGTTGACGCCATTAGGGCCGACTGCTTCCCAAACGGTGCATTCCAAGCGTGCGGAACCGAGTTCAACAGAAATGGCAGGCTTCGTCCGGCGAGGCTTGAGCGTCTTATTCTCACGGATGCAGCGATAGTAGGGCAAAACGAGCGTCACATCATTTCCCGCTTTAACCAGATGGGAGGAAAGATGCGAAACCGCATCTGCAAAATCACCGGTCCGAGCCAAAGGGGACACTTCGCTGGCAGCCAGAAGAATTTTCATGGGTCACATCCTGCCCCAAGAAAGGCAGGGTAGTCGAACCAAAAGCAAAAGCCCCGCCGAAGCGGGGCTTTTTAAAAAATTGAGATATTCAGGTGGCTTACTTGCCGCCTTTTTCCTCGATGTATTTGATGACGTCGCCGACGGTCTGAAGTTTTTCGGAATCTTCATCAGGGACTTCAACGGAAAATTCCTCTTCAAAAGCCATAACCAATTCCACTGTGTCCAATGAATCGGCACCGAGGTCTTCGATGAACGATGCGGTTGGAGTGACTTGCTCGGCATTAACGCTGAGCTGTTGGATGATGATATCTTTGACTTTTTCTTCGATGGATTTTTCAGACATGGGATTTAATAAGTTTCGAGTTGTGAGTAATCAGCCACGGCACGGTTTGCAATAAGTAATTTTACTGCGAACCTGCTAAGCGGCGGCCAACTTTGCTGATAGTGAAATGAAATCAAGCGCAAATTTATTATGACCACACATGTTTTCAAAGCATCCACAGTTCTGCATGCTGATTGCGCCGCTATTTTTGCTTTTCACGAGAACCCAAAAAACATCTCAAAAATTTCGCCACCCTCGCTGCGATTGAAGAATGTGACCTGCGGGGAGAAAGCGGCCGCTGGAGAAATTTTTCGTATTGAGGCTTCCCAATTCGGACTCCCTATTCGCTGGACAGGAATGTGGGAGAAGGTCGAAGAACCCCGATTATTGCTTGATGTCGCGGTATCCTCCCCTTTCAAAATTTGGAGGCACAGCCACATTTTTGAAGATCATCCGGAAGGCTGCCTGATGACCGATCAGGTTGAGTATCTTTTAAAAGGTGGATGGCTCGGCGCGCTGGCATCCGGCTTGGTGATGCCATTGATTTTTGCAGCCATGTTCCACGCACGTCACAAGGCCACGCGAGACTGGTTTAATTGCAGCGCTCTGGCAAAAGCGCCACGCGCGGATTGACCAACCTAGAAATCAAGCGATCCCAATTTTCCTGGCCCGCGAGAATTTCTATCTCCACCCGCATGTAATAAATTGGAATTTCGGGATTCATGATGCGGGGAATCCGAACGGCATCCTTTTCGGTGGTAAGAACAGCGTCCAAAGATTTACGGGCGCAGCGGCGAACAAAGCGTTCAATTTCCCTCACGGAATATCGATGGTGATCCGCGTAAGACTGGGCCAATTGCACATCAGCCCCCAATAAGCCCAACGCCTTCTCAAAGCTCTCGGGAACCGCAATTCCACAGAGCGATCCGACTTTAAGGCCTTTTAAAAACTCCAAGGGCTTAACCTCCCCTGTGGCAAAATTGCAGAGATGTTTCGGCCGGTGGGTGCATTCAATAATATCCGCCGTTCGGTTGAAGCGCCGGATACGCGCAATGAGAGCGGAATTGTCGCTACCATCACATTTCGTAATGAAGATGTGCGTCGCTCGGCGCAGATTTTTCGGAGGCTCCCGAAGAGTTCCGCGCGGCAACATATACTCGTTACCAAACGGTGCGGTGCGATCGATCAAAACGATCTCCAAGCCGTGCCGCATTTTAACGTATTGAAACCCGTCATCAAGAATCAGCGCATCCGAATTGAATTCATTGATCGCATAAATGCCGCTCTTAACGCGGTCCCGATCGGTCAGCACAACGACACCACGCAGGTTGTTTGCGAGCATGAATGGCTCATCACCTGCTGTGCGCGAATCCAAAAGAAGAGAGACGCCGTCGGAAACCACACGCGGCACAAAGGGTGATTTGTTTCGGGTGATCTTATCGAGGAGGCGCAGTGCAAAAGGACGAGGCACACTTTTATATCCCCTGCTAAGAATGGCCACGCGGCGCCCGCCCTCCTGCAACGCGCGGGCGAGCATCTCGACCACCGGTGTTTTTCCAGTGCCACCAACAGTGAGATTGCCCACGCTGATCACCAAAACTCCGTGAGAGTGGCTTCGAAAAATCCGCTTGCGATAAAGGGCCAGTCGGGTTTGAACGAGAAACCGGTAAATTCCTGAGAGGCCGAGCAGGATGAAACGCAACGTATCCGCACGCCGCCCGTATCGGCGGTTTAAAATCACGTCCATGGCAAAGGACTCAAGGCCTTCGATCCAGCGTCTCATGATTTTCTCATCTCCTCTTGAAGCGGTGCCTGACCTAAATCAGCGCAGAATTTTAACGCCTGAATTATCAGCCCTCACACCAATGACACAGGCTTGGTCCAGACCCGAAGCTACTATCATGGCCGGAGCAATTTTTTCGGGACGCTTGGTCGTGAGGCAAGCGATCGTCGATCCGGAACCGCTCAGCCATCCACCCAACGCTCCGTTGGCAGAGGCGCTCTCGAGCACTTTTGGCAAAAAGGGAAGCAATTTTGTGCGATAGGGTTGGTGAAGCCGATCGCCAAAACATCCAGCAAGCTTCGCATAATCTCCGCTGGCAAAAGCACCGGCGATCGCTGCGGTATTGGCAGCCGAATAGGCCGCATCTTTGAGCGAAATCTTTGCCGGCAAAACGCGTCGGGCATCAGCGGTCGCAAGTTCCATTTCTGGAATCAGCAAAAGAAAAAGCAGAGCATCACTGACTTTGTAACGCTGAACGGCGCCTTCCGGTGGCGCAATGCAGAACCCGCCATACGCAGCAGGCGCCGCGTTGTCGGGGTGACCCTCCAATTCCGAGCACAAACGAAACAATGCGTGTTTATCGAGGGGACGACCAGCCAGTTCATTTAGCCCATGCAAGACTCCCAGACGAACGGTCACGCTGCTTCCGAGACCGCGCGAGCGAGGGACATCACCTTGGACACCCCATTGGAAAGCGAAGGGCTTTTGCTTGGCTTCACGAAAAAAGACCTCCGACGCCTGCCGAGCCATATCGCCAGGATTCCCCCCTTTTCCACGAGTGACAGCCGTCGTATTATATAGCTGCAAGGCGATTCCCAACGAATCAAACCCCGGACCCAGATTAGCCGTCGTAGCCGGCACTCTCACTCGAACTGTATTCATTGCCATAGATTGCTCCAAAACGCCGCCGAGGGAAAAGACATCTTTCATTGACTCTCTCCAATTACGAGCGATCCTACCGCGCCATGGCATCCTTTGCTAAAAAATCCAAATTCCTGACAAAATGCATCAGTTTTAATGATGCCAGCGTTCGGCTTTGGATTGGAGCGATGTTTTGGATGGTTTTAATGGCTTCAACCGTCAGTGCCCAAGAAACCCTCCGCATAGGTATTTTCCCTAATATCACACATGCTCAGGGCTTGGTCGCCGCAAATATGAGTCGTGAAGGGAAGGGATGGTTTGAGTCACGCCTTGGGCAAGCGGTTAAAATCGAATGGTTGATTTACAATGCAGGTTCCTCCGCAATGGAAGGAATCTTTACTAAAGCAATCGACATGACATTTGTTGGTCCCAGCCCTGCTGTAAATGCTTATGCGAGGGCAAACGGCAAGGATGTCCGCGTTCTCAGCGGAGCAATGCGTGGCGGGGAGGCCTTGGTTGTGCGCGGCGAGAGCATTCGCACGCCGGAAGACTTTCTAGGAAAATCCATTGCCACCCCCCAACTTGGAAACACTCAGGATGTCGAATGCCGAGCTTGGTTGATTGACCATAATATCAAAGTCACCCTGATCGGCGGTCAGGCCCGGGTCATCCCGACTTCCAACCCCGATATTCTGGCTCTCTTCCAACAGGGCAAACTTGATGCGGCTTGGACAGTCGAACCATGGGTGACACGACTCGTGAATGAAGGTGGGGGGAGGATTTTTCATGCCGACCCGACTGCCCTGACCACCGTGCTTGTTGGCCGCATTGGATTTCTCGATGGCAAAAAAGAAATGGCAAAAAAATTCCTCGAGGCGCAACGCGAATTAACCGCTTGGATACTGGCGAACCCCGTAGAAGCACGCCGCCGCGTTCGGGACGAACTGACTGCGATAACAAAACGCGAAATCAAACAGTCCCTCGTCGACGAAGCCTGGACCCGTCTCGTTTTCAGCAATGAAATTTCCGTCGAACCCTTTGAAAAATTTCTCGCCCATGCGAAGCAAGTCGGCTTCCTGAGAGCGAAGGTCAACCTTGATCAACTGATTTGGAAACCATGAGCATCGAAAATGCCCTTATAAACGTTGAACCTGAGCGCATCGATGTCGATGGCGTTTCAAAATCCTTCACTACCGAGAGAGGCACTATCAAAGCGCTCGACAACGTGAGCATGAAGGTTGCCGAAGGCGAATTTCTCTGCCTTGTCGGGCCCAGCGGATGCGGAAAATCAACCCTGCTCAACATTATTGCGGGGCTCGATGAACCGGACAGCGGGCGCGTGACTGCTAACGGTGACGTTGTGTCAGGGCCCGGCCGAGACCGCATGGTGATGTTTCAGGAACACGCGCTTTTCCCATGGCTGGATGTGATGGGCAACGTCATGTTTGGACTGAAGCTCAAACCGGGATTGAACAACAAGGAACGTCAGGAAGTCGCCAAATACTACCTCGATCTGGTTGGCCTCACCAAATTCCAGCACGCAAACATCCATGAACTCTCGGGAGGAATGAAGCAACGCGTGGCACTCGCCCGCGCTCTGGCGCCCAATCCGCGCGTGTTGCTCATGGATGAACCCTTTGCCGCGCTCGATGCACTCACCCGCGAACAACTTTACGGCGACATTCAACGCATCTGGGAAGCCCGCCGAAAGACGATTATTTTTGTAACCCACAACGTCCGCGAAGCCGCCTGCCTGGGTGACCGGGTTTTATTATTTTCACCAAACCCCGGACGCATCCGCGCGGAATTCACCATCAATCTGCCGAGACCACGCGACATCAACAGCGTGGAACTCGCCCGCCACTCCACCGAAATCACAACAGCCCTCAAGGGATTTACCCTCAAAGAAGGCAAGGAGGCCTCCGAATGATACGGCACTTTTCATCTCTGATATTTTTCATCGCGCTGATTGCATGCTGGGAAGCTGCCTGCCGCACTGGTCTATGGTCACCGGTTCTCCTCCCCTCGCCTCTCAATGTTCTCGAATACATGTGGCAGGCCGCGCGGGATGGTTCTTTGGGAAGCGCGACATTGGTGACCATGCAGCGGCTTCTCATCGGCTATGGGATTGGATTGCTTTTCGGTATTCCTCTCGGACTTCTGACAGCAAGGTTCAAAACCCTCCGCGATACACTGGGGCTTTTGGCTTTGGGGGTTCAAACCCTACCGAGCGTCTGCTGGGTTCCCCTTGCCCTTTTGTGGTTCGGACAAACTGAAGCCGCCATGCTTTTCGTGGTGGTGATGGGAACCTTATGGTCGGTCATTATTGCAACCAATGACGGCGTCCGCTCGATGCCACCAATCTACCTCCGTGCGGCACGAACCATGGGATCCACCGGCATGCACACTTGGTTTAAAGTCATCCTTCCCGCCTCGTTGCCCTATCTCGTGGGCGGCATGAAGCAAGGCTGGGCCTTCGCCTGGCGCTCTCTGATGGCGGCCGAGATTTTTGTCACAATTCTCACTGGTTTTGGCCTTGGACAACTTCTGCAATACGGCCGTGAACTTCTGGCCATGGATCAAGTGGTCGCCGTAATGGTAATTATCGTTGTAATAGGACTGCTCGCCGACCGCCTTCTTTTCTCGCCTTGGGAACGATTCTTCCATCGCCGCTGGGGCACGGGATCGATGAAGTGATAAAAGACGTTCTGATAGAATTTACCGAATTAACGGAATGAATCAGAAGAATTTTGAGGCCTACCGAAATCGTCATTTC